>NZ_LMHO01000045.1:0-234660 GCF_001428185.1 Mesorhizobium sp. Root695
TTGATGGTGACGACGATGCCGGCACCGACGGTGCGGCCGCCTTCACGGATAGCGAAGCGCAGCTTCTCTTCCATGGCGATCGGCACGATCAGCTCGACATCGACCGTGATGTTGTCGCCCGGCATCACCATCTCGGTGCCTTCCGGCAGCGACACGATGCCGGTCACGTCGGTCGTGCGGAAGTAGAACTGCGGACGRTAGTTGGTGAAGAACGGCGTATGACGGCCACCTTCGTCCTTGGTCAGGATGTAGGCTTCGGCCACGAACTTCTTGTGCGGCTTCACCGTGCCGGGCTTGGCCAGAACCTGGCCGCGCTCGACACCTTCACGATCAACGCCGCGCAGCAGCGCGCCGATGTTGTCGCCAGCCTGGCCCTGATCGAGCAGCTTGCGGAACATCTCGACGCCCGTGCAGGTCGTCTTGGTCGTCGGACGRATGCCGATGATCTCRAGTTCCTCGCCGACCTTGACCACGCCGCGCTCGACGCGGCCGGTCACGACCGTGCCGCGGCCCGAGATCGAGAACACGTCTTCGATCGGCATCAGGAACGGCTTGTCGAGCGGACGAACCGGCGTCGGGATGTAGGCATCGACCGCAGCCATCAGCTCGCGGATCGCGTCCTCGCCGATCTTCTTGTCCGAATCTTCAAGAGCCGCCAGAGCCGAACCCTTGACGATCGGAATGTCGTCGCCGGGGAACTCGTTCTTGGTCAGAAGCTCGCGAACCTCAAGCTCGACCAGTTCGAGCAGCTCGGCGTCGTCGACCTGGTCGACCTTGTTGAGGAACACCACGATCGACGGCACGCCGACCTGACGGGCAAGCAGGATGTGCTCGCGGGTCTGCGGCATCGGGCCGTCGGCGGCCGACACGACCAGGATCGCGCCGTCCATCTGCGCGGCACCGGTGATCATGTTCTTCACATAGTCGGCGTGGCCGGGGCAGTCGACGTGAGCGTAGTGGCGGTTGGCCGTCTCGTATTCAACGTGAGCCGTCGAGATCGTGATGCCGCGCGCCTTTTCTTCAGGGGCAGCGTCGATCTGGTCGTAGCGCTTGTATTCGCCAAAATACTTGGTGATCGCCGCCGTCAGCGACGTCTTGCCATGGTCGACGTGGCCAATCGTGCCGATGTTCACGTGAGGCTTGTTACGCTCGAATTTACCTTTNATACTTGGTGATCGCCGCCGTCAGCGACGTCTTGCCATGGTCGACGTGGCCAATCGTGCCGATGTTCACGTGAGGCTTGTTACGCTCGAATTTACCTTTTGCCATAGTCTCTTTCCTTGGACGGCCTGGACCTTCAGTTCAGTCGAATGCGGGGCGATTAGCGACAAAGGCCAAAAAACACAAGCGTCTTTTGGCTGGGTGCCGTCTCACTCAGTCCGAACCATCGATCCGATTGCGGGGATGTGGCGCTGATATAGGAAGGCTCTGGGTGAAATGAAATGGGTGACGGGCCGAGCGATCGAAGCCGCGATAGCGCTGGCCTGCTTGCCCGCCCTGTCTGATCCAAGGCCAGGCCATGGCCCAT
Organism: Mesorhizobium sp. Root695; assembly: GCF_001428185.1. Taxonomy (NCBI): domain Bacteria; kingdom Pseudomonadati; phylum Pseudomonadota; class Alphaproteobacteria; order Hyphomicrobiales; family Phyllobacteriaceae; genus Mesorhizobium; species Mesorhizobium sp. Root695. The sequence goes on from NZ_LMHO01000045.1 coordinate 1,529, forward strand.
TGCGATCATTACCGGGGTCTGATTTTGTGACCGGATGCATTTCATCCCTGCCTCCATCCGCGGCCCGCTGTTCATGATCGTCTCGACGGGGTCGTATCTCGTCAACGACACGATGATGAAGCTCGCGACGGCAGGCCTGCCTTCCTATGAAGTGCTGTTTCTGCGGGGTGCTGCGGCAGCGCTCTGGGGCTTCCCGCTGTTGTTCGCGCTCGGCTACGGCAAGCAGATTCCGCTGATCTTCGACGGCCATGTGCTGCGCAGGAACCTGCTCGAGATGGCGGCGATCCTTTGCTATGTCGTCGCGCTCGCCAACATGCAGATCGCGGATTCCACCGCGCTCGGACAGATCACGCCGCTCTTGATGCTGGTCGGCTCCTCGATCCTGTTTGGCGAGCGGATCGGCGGCCAGCGCATGGCGCTGATCGGGCTCGGCTTCATCGGCGCCCTGATGGTGGCGCAGCCGACCATGCAAGGCATTTCGGTCTATGCCTTGCTGGCGCTTGGCAACGCCGCGCTTGCAGCAGCACGCGACCTTGCCGGCAGGCGGGTCTCGGCCGAGGTGCCGGGGATGATCGTGGCGATTTCCGCCGTCGTGGTGGTGCTGATCGGCGCCGGTGCCGCGCATCTGGTTTCCGAACGCTGGATCATGCCCGGGACGCACCATCTGCTGCTGATGGCCGGTGCTGGATTTTTCCTGATCTTCGGCCACTTCTTCATCTTCATGGCCTATCGCGTCGGACCGACCAGCGCCGTGGCACCGTTCTACTATAGCTTCACCGTCTGGGCGGTCATTTCAGGCCTTGTGGTGTTCGGGCAATTCCCCAACGCGCTGGCGGTCTGCGGCATCCTGCTGGTTGTCGGCAGCGGGCTGACCATCGTCGCGCTGGATCAGCGCCAGCGCAGGCTGGCCGTCGTCGCATAGCCTCAGCATCCGGGCAGGCGCTCACGCACGAGCTGTTGCCGCGTCGAAAAAGATCTTCTAATCGGCGAAGAGCCGTCCAATCGACGCCATGATCAATCAGCCAAGGGAGGTTCCCCATGACGGATTTTGACCGGCACAAGAACTCCGACGCCGAGCACAAGGCCGCCATCCGCAAGTCGCTTGTCGGCTGGGCGGTGTTCGTCGCGGGAACGCTGATCTTTTTCGCCGCCGCCGACGTCGTGTTGATGCCATAGGGGAGCCGCTGCTGGGTGTGTCGGCCCTAGGCCGTTCTTCTTTCTCCCAACAGCAACAGTTCTCGAAACTTCAGACGATCAGGCTGGCGCCTAAAGCGTCCGCTTTGCGCTGAACTGATGGTAGGCCCAAAGGACGACCACGGCGCCGATCACGGCAACGATCAGGCTGTAGATGTTGAGCCCAGTGACGCCCGAAGCGCCGAAGGCACTGAAGATCAGGCCGCCGACAATGGCGCCGACGATGCCGAGCACGATATCCATGATCATGCCCTGGCCGCTCTTGTTGACGATCTTGCTGCCCAGAAAGCCGGCGATGACGCCGAGTATGATCCAGCTGATGATTGACATTTTTTTCCTCTCCATCCCCCGCCGGCCGAACATTTTCATAGGATTGTCAAAACCTCAAGCCAACTTGAAATTGCGCCCGAATGCTCCATTGTTGAGGAGGGGTCGGGCTTGGTCGCAATGGAGGATCCACTATGGGACTTTTTGACAATGCCGTTCCCGGCGGCAACATCACCAAACCACTGATGATCGCTCTCGGCGCATTGCTGGTCGGAAAAATGCTGAGCGGCAGAAATGCCGAACAGCCCGAGCAGTCTCCCGCTCCTGCTCCAACCGGCCCTGCCCCGACGGAAACCACGTCAGCAGACGGCGGCCTGCTCGGCGGACTGGGCGGTCTGCTCGACAAGCTCCGGGATGCCGGTCACGGCAATACCGCGGACTCCTGGGTCGGCACCGGCCAGAACCAGCCGATCAACGCCAACGATCTCGGCACCGCGATCGGACCGCAGATCATTCGCGAGATCGCGCAGCGGACCGGAATGGACGAGCAGGAACTGCTCAAGCAACTGTCCACTGCCTTGCCCGGCATCGTCGACAGACTGACGCCGAACGGCCAGGTGCCGCAGCAGCACCAGGTCGCATCCGCGTTCAACAGCTAGCGCGTCGCGGACAGTTCCTATTCCACGAACGCTGCGCACGTTGCCGCGCAGCGTTCGTCTGTCATTTGCGCAACCTCATATGCAGATGCATGACAATACGGCCCCGCTCGATTGCAGGCTCGCTGCGCGGCGGTTCATTGGATCGCTGCCCACCCCGTTACAATGACGAGGACAAGCGTGACGACGGCTCCCGAGACGTAGAGGATCGTCCTGACACTGCCTCCCTTGGCAGCGTTGCCGCCGCGAATGTAGACTCCCAGGTGAACCAACCGGATCGCCAGATGCAGCCAAACGATCGCTGCCAGCGTGGCGGGATCGACACCAACCATCATCGCCAGCAAAGCCGGGACAACGAAGGGCGCCAGCGCCTCGACCGAATTCATATGCACGCGGTCGATCCTGTAGAGCATGTTGTCGTCGTCTGCCGGGACTATGGGGCCTGAAAGCACTCCGAGACGGCCTTTGGATGAGCCCGAGTATATCGCCAGCAGGACCGACAAAAGGCAAAGCGCGAGCGTTCCGACGATGCTGAGCCAGTAAGCTTGCATTCTTCCCTCCGATTCTTCGATTGAATCCTTATGGCTGTCACGCGGCCGTCAGGTCGCCTGGCGCGTGAAAAGGTCGTGAAAGCGCTGCAGGTAAAGTGGCCAGCCTTGATCGCTGCCAACGCCACCGCGTACACCTTCCCAACCTTCGCCATGCCGTTCGAGATTCCGGTGCACGATCTCGACCCGGGTCCGGCTATCCGTCTCCGCCGTGAAGTTGACTTCCCACTCGCTGGTCTTGTCCGGATCGGTTTCAATCTGCCATTGAGAGCTGATGTCCCAGCTCAGAAGCAGTCTGTTGGGCGGCTCGTAGGCCAGCACCCGGGCCCACCGGCACTCGCTGCCGTCGACGCCTCGGTCATAGATGTGACCGCCGACTCGAGGCTCGAAGACCGTGTCGGCGATCGGCACTGCGAGTATGTTGTGCTCTCTAGGTTTGAAACTGCCGAAGTCCTCGGTGAAGACCTTGAAGGCCTTTGCGATCGGAGCCTCGACGACGACGGAGTGTCTCACAAGCGTGGGACCTTGATGCGTGCTCATTTCTGCTCCTTCGACGATTGTTCGACGGCCACCTTGTAGGCCGCAAGAGTCTTGTCCCAGAACCGGTCCAGTTCGGCGCGCAGGCTTGCCAGGCCTTCCGGATCGACCCGGTAGATACGTTGCTTGCCGAAGCGCGTATTGGCCACAAGGCCGGCATCCTTGAGGACCTTCAGGTGCTGCGAGACCGCCGGCCGGGTGACCGGAAGGGCACGAGCCAACTCCCCGACCGAACAAGGGTGTTCGACCAGCAGTTCAAAGATCGTGCGCCTGGTCGGATCGCCGAGCGCTGTCCAGCTGTTCACGTTAGTCTGCACTAACGCGATCTTATGTAAATGTGCTTTTTCTGTCAATTCTCCGCGAGGCCCCGCCGAGTGGCTGGGAAGACAGCGCAATGACGACAGCGCGCAGACACGGCTGTGACACCAGTGGCCCGGGCAAAATCGGCGTTAAGCGAAATTTGGAAAAAGATTCAGAAGGCAATCTGGAGCGGGTAGCGGGAATCGAACCCGCATATTCAGCTTGGAAGGCTGCTGCTCTACCACTGAGCTATACCCGCGCCTTTCCTGAAGTATCGGATTCACCCGAAAAGCGCCATGCACTTTTCGGTCCGATTCTTTCGCGTTTCAGGGCTTCCGGGCCGGCAGTGGTGGAGAGGGTTGGATTCGAACCAACGTAAGCTAAGCTAACGGATTTACAGTCCGTCCCCTTTAACCACTCGGGCACCTCTCCAGTCTGCCGCCGGAGCCATGCAACGAGGCATTCGCGCCAATCCGGACCCGAGTTGTGTCTTCTCCGAAACCAGCGCAGCGCCTTATGGCGGCAAGCCCATTGGGTGTCAACCGCGCAGCCAGGGTTTTTCGTTTCTGTTCGCCGGCTGTGGCGACGGGCCATATCCTTGGCCGGAGGACACGGCTATAGAAGCCAGCCATGAGCGATAAAACCAACACTCCCAAAGACACCCATTACGCCAAGCTGCGCCGCGCCTATCGCGACGAGAAAAGCGGCGGCGCGCCGGCGTTCAGGCCCCGACAGCCGGTTCCGCCGGGCGAAAATGCCGCGGACGGCCTTGTACGGCTCTACGGCCTGCACACGGTGCGCGCCGCACTCGACAATCCGCGCCGCAAGATCAGGAAGATGCTGGTGACGCGCAACGCGGCCGAGCGCCTGGAAATCGCCGATCTCGCCGCCCTGCCCTTCAAGACGGAACTGGTCGAACCCAGGGACATCGACAAGATCACCGGGTCGGACGCCGTGCATCAGGGCGTGCTGATCGAGGCGGAGCCGCTGAAACCGAAGCGGCTCGATGCTCTTGGCGATGCAAAGCTGGTTCTGGTGCTCGACCAGGTCACCGATCCGCACAATGTCGGCGCCATCCTGCGCTCGGCGGTCGCCTTTGGCGCCGGCGCGCTGATCACCACGGCCCGCCACAGCCCGCAGGAATCGGGCGTGCTGGCGAAATCCGCCTCCGGCGCGCTGGAGCACATCGACCAGATCGAGGTGAAGAACCTCGCCGACGCGCTCGGCCAATTGCACGAGGCGGGCTTCCGCACCATCGGGCTTGATTCGGACGCGCCGGCCGAGCTCGAAAAGAGCTTTGCCGGAGAAAAGATCGCGCTGGTGCTGGGCGCCGAAGGCAAGGGCCTGCGCCAGAAGACTCGCGAGACGGTAACGACGCTGGCGCGGCTCGACATGCCCGGCGCCATCCATTCGCTCAACGTATCGAATGCCGCGGCGATCAGCCTTTACGTGGCGAGGACATTTTTGAAGCGCGGTTGACTGGGAAGGGCAGGCCGCCTGCCAGGAACCATCTCGAAACGAGAAACGGGTTCCGGCCATAGACGCCGGAATCCGTTCTTCGATGGGCCAAGAGTTGGCGCATTGGGAACGTTGCGCCGCACTCTCCTGACCTATGCCGCTTTGCCTTTGACGTCGGCTGCCTCGCCGCCGACCTCGAAATTGGCCATCCGCTCCAGCGCCCTGACCAGCGCCGAATGATCTTCCTTTGCGCCGCCATTGGCCGCGCAAGAGTTGAACAGCTGCTGCGTGGTGGAGGTGTTGGGCAGCGCCACGCCGAGTGCTTTCGCGCCCTCCAGCGCGAGGTTCAAATCCTTCTGGTGCAGTTCGATGCGGAAGCCGGGCGCAAAGGTGCGTTTGACCATGCGCTCGCCATGCACTTCGAGGATGCGCGAGGCCGCCAGCCCGCCCATCAGCGCCTGCCGCACCTTGGCCGGGTCGGCGCCAGATTTCGATGCAAAAACAAGCGCTTCGGCGACGGCTTCAATGGTCAGCGCGACGACGATCTGGTTGGCCACCTTGGTGGTCTGGCCAACGCCGTTGGGTCCGACCAGGGTGATGTTCTTGCCCATCTTCTCGAACACGGGTTTGGCGCGCTCGAAGGGTTTTTCCTCGCCGCCCACCATGATGGTCAGCGACGCCGCCTTGGCGCCAACCTCGCCGCCCGAGACCGGTGCATCGAGATAGTCGCAGCCGAGATCGTTGATCTTCTTCGCGAACAGTTTGGTCTCGATCGGCGAGATCGAGCTCATGTCGATGACCAGCTTGCCCTTCGACAATCCCGATGCGACGCCATTCTCGCCGAACAGCACATCGGCCACCTGTGGGGTGTCGGGCACCATCAGGATGATGATGTCGGCAGCCTTGGCGACGGCCGTGTGGCCAGCGACCGTTTTCAGACCCTTGGCGACGAGATCGGCAGGCGGCTTGGAGCGATGGTCGCTGGCGATGACATGATAGCCCGCGCCCAGCAGGTGCCCCGCCATCGGCGCGCCCATGATTCCGAGGCCGATGAAGCCGATGGTTTCCATTGTGGTTCTCCGTCTTCTGTTAGGCCGCGCTCTGTCACGCCCCCCTCTGTCCTGCCGGACATCTCCCCCACGAGGGGGAGATTGGATGTCACCGCTGCCTTCGCCAATTGTTGAAGCTGCCAAAGTTGCGAGCCGGGGCCGAAGCTGCCGATCTCCCCACCTGTGGGGGAGATGGCCGGCAGGCTAGAGGGGGGCGCTAAGGAACGGCTTCGACTGCGGTAGCCGCTAAGCCGCGGCACTTCCCTGCCCGGCCAGTTCCCTCAACCACCCCAGCCCAGCCTCTGTACCCGCCTTCGGCTTGTACTCAGCCCCGACCCAGCCGGAATAGCCGATGCGGTCGATGTGCTCGTAGAGGAAGGGATAGTTGATCTCGCCCGTCCCCGGCTCGTGACGGCCGGGATTGTCCGCAAGCTGGATGTGCGCGATGCGGTTAAGGTTTGCCTCGATGGTACGGGCGAGATCCCCCTCCATGATCTGCATGTGATAGATGTCGTATTGCAGGAACAAGTTTTTTGAGCCGACACGATCGATCAGCGCCAGGGCCTGGTCGGAATAATTGAGAAAGAAGCCCGGAATGTCGCGTGTGTTGATCGGCTCGATCAACAGCCTGATGCCCGCCTGCTCCAGCTTTTCCGCCGCGAAGGCGAGGTTTTCGGCAAACACATCCTCCAGCACCTTGCGGTCGGCGCCGGCGGGGGCGATGCCGGCCAGGCAATTGACCTGCTGGCAGCCGAGCGCTTGCGCGTAGGTGATCGCCTTGGCGATGCCCTGTCGGAATTCCGGGACGCGGTCCGGCAGCACGGCAATGCCGCGCTCGCCCTTGCCCCAGTCGCCGGCCGGCAGGTTGAACAGCACCTGCGTCAGGCCGTTCTTCTTCAGCCTCGCGGCGACGACATCGGGCGCATGGTCATAGGGGCCGATATATTCGACGCCCTTGAAGCCGGCGCGGGCGGCGGCGTCGAAACGGTCGAGGAAATCATGCTCGCCAAAGAGCATCGAAAGATTGGCTGAAAAACGCGGCATTCTTTTTGTCCTTCTAGTCGAGCATGACGATCGCCGTCGGCGCGTCTTCCTGATGTTCGGCAAGGTCCTCGAATTCGGTGATCTTGTCGATCTCCGTGCCCATGGAGATGTTGGTGACGCGCTCGAGGATGAATTCGAGCACGACCGGCACCTGATGTTCCTTCATCAGCCGCTGGGCCTCCTTGAAGGCGCCGGCGAATTCTTCCGGCTTGCGCACCCTGACCGCCTTGCAGCCCATCGCCTCGGCAACAGCAACGTGGTCGACGCCATAGCCGGCTTCGGGATCGCCTGATCGATTGATGTTCTCGAAGGCGAGACTGACCTCGAAATCCATTGAAAAGCCGCGCTGCGCCTGGCGGATCAGGCCGAGATAGGCGTTGTTCACGACAACATGCAGATAGGGCAATTTGTGCTGCGCGCCGACCGCCAGTTCCTCGATCATGAACTGGAAGTCATAGTCGCCCGACAGCGCGACGATTGTGCGGTCGGGATCGGCGGCGCGGACGCCAAGCGCTGCCGGCAAGGTCCAGCCGAGCGGGCCAGCCTGGCCGCAATTGATCCAGTTGCGCGGCTTGTAGACATGCAGGAACTGCGCGCCCGCGATCTGCGACAGGCCGATGGTGGTGACATAGGTGACGTCGCGGCCGAACGCCTTGTTCATCTCCTCGTAGACACGCTGCGGCTTCAGCGGCACATGGTCGAAATGCGTCTTGCGCTTCATTGTCTTCTTGCGGGCCTGGCACTCTTTCGCCCAGCCGGACCAGTCGCGCAGCTTGCCAGTCGTCTTCCACTCGGTGGCAACATCGAGCAGCATCTTCAGCGCCGCGCCCGCATCCGATACGACGCCGAGGTCCGGCGCGAAGACACGGCCGATCTGCGTCGGCTCGATGTCGACATGGATGAATTTTTTCCCCTTGGTGTAGACATCGACAGAGCCGGTGTGGCGGTTGGCCCAGCGGTTGCCGATGCCGAAGACGAAGTCGGCTTCCAGCATCGTCGCATTGCCATAGCGGTGCGAGGTCTGCAGCCCGCACATGCCGGCCATCAGCCGGTGGTCGTCCGGGATCGCGCCCCAGCCCATCAGGGTCGGGATGACCGGCACACCGGTGATCTCGGCGAATTCGATGAGCAGATCCGACGCATCGGCGTTGATGATGCCGCCGCCGGCGACGATCAGCGGCTTCTCCGCCGCATTGAGCATCGTCAACGCCTTTTCGGCCTGCGCGCGCGCCATCGCCGGCTTGAACGGGACAAGCGGCTCATAGGCATTGATGTCGAATTCGATCTCGGCCAACTGGACGTCGACCGGCAGGTCGATCAGCACCGGACCCGGCCGCGACGAGCGCATAAGATGAAATGCCTTCTGCAGCGCCATCGGCACCAGATAGGGCTCCATGACGGTGACCGCCCATTTGGCGACCGGCGCGGCAATGGCTGATATGTCGACGGCCTGGAAATCCTCCTTGTTCAGCCGCGCGCGCGGCGCCTGCCCGGTGATGCACAGGATCGGAATGGAATCCGCGGCCGCCGAATAGAGCCCGGTGATCATATCGGTGCCGGCCGGACCCGAGGTGCCGATGCACAGGCCGATATTGCCTGCCTTGGCGCGGGTATAGCCCTCCGCCATGTGCGAGGCGGCCTCGACGTGGCGGGCAAGGACGTGGCGGATCGTCCCCCTCGCTTTCAGCGCCGAATAGAACGGGTTGATCGCCGCGCCCGGCACGCCGAAAGCGCAGGAAATGCCTTCCTTTTCGAGAACGAGAACCGCGGCATCGACAGCGCGCATCCTGGCCATTTTCCAGCCCTCCACGGGTTTGTCATTGTTGGATGAGCTGAGAATGTCACCAAGCCGGCTATTTTTCAATTTTTTCAGAATATTTTTTCATTTCTAGCAAACGGCGTCATATTTCTGATTTTATTGAATTTTCCGTTTTCCAGGTATTCATCCCACGAGCCGCGTGAAAAACTATTTCATTGTGCGTTTAGCGAAATCGGCCGAGAATGGCGCTATGGAATCGACTGAGAAACGCCAGCGCGGCCGGCCGCGCGCCTTCAACGGTCCATCCGAGGCCAGTTCGGTGCAGTCGCTCGATCGGGCGCTGCGCATACTGGCCATTGTCGCGGAAGGAAGTGGCCTGTCGCTGAGCGAGATATCAGCGCAGAGCGGCCTTGCCGCCTCCACTGCCTACCGCATGCTGACGACGCTCGAAAACCACGGCATGGTCGAATTCGACACCAGCGACCAGCTGTGGTCGATCGGCGTCGAGACCTACCGCATGGGCGCGGCGTTCCTGCGCCGTCGCAAGCTGGTCGACCGCGCCCGCGTGGTCATGCAGGAATTGATGGAAAGAACCGGCGAAACCGCCAATCTCGGCGTCGCCGAGGATGATTGCGTCGTCTTCGTCAGCCAGGTCGAGACGCATCAGGCGATCCGCGCGTTCTTCCGGCCGGGCACGCGCAGCCCCTTCCACGCGTCCGGCATCGGCAAGGCGGTGCTGGCGCATCTCGAGCCGGAGCGCGTCGGAACCATCCTGCGCAAGGCAGGCCTGCAGCGATTCACCGACAGGACGCTGTCCGACATTTCGGCACTTGCCCACGACTTGGCTGTTATCAAGCTGCGCGGCTGGTCGGTCGACGACGAGGAGCGGCACCCCGGCATGCGCTGCGTGGCGGCCGCCATCTTCAACGAATTCGGCGAGCCGATCGGCGGCGTGTCGGTCTCCGGGCCGACCGTTCGGGTGACGCCGGAGCGGCTGGCCGAAATCGGCCCGCTGGTGCGCGATGCCGCTGCCGAAGTAACCAGGATGATCGGCGGTGTGAAGGCAGGCTGATCAGCTTGCCCCGGGCAGCGCGCTCTTGGTCGCAATTTCGAAGAAATCGAGCAGAATCGCCAAGCCGACGCCGCAGGCGGTGAAGACGAGGCCGGCGATAAAGATGCGGTTTGCGTGTTTATAGACCCGCCGCTGCAGGGATTTTATGTCGAGGAGGAGCGACAGCGCCCGCATCTGCAAGGCGATGCCGATGAGGATCGGCAGGACGGCGACAAGATGATAGGTCTGCCACGGGATCGGGTTGGCGGCCCAATGGGTGATAAAGCCCAGCGAAAACGCTAGCAGGATACCGACAGTGGTGACGGTGCCGTTTCGGAAAACCGTTTCGATCAGGTCTTCCTTCGGGTTCTGCTCGTCCAAGGGTCTCTCCCCACTTATTAAGCTTAGAATAGACGCTCGGAAAATCACTATACACCGCCCAGGTCGGCCGCCCAAGGCAATCGCTTCAGCTCTGTGCCACCGACGTTGAAAGTCGACCGATGGAGCAGGCTCCGCTACCATCGAAGCAACAGAAAAGGGGCTCGCGCGAGCCCCTCTTCTGTTGCTGAAACGCCACCTCCTGTCAGAGCCGGCAGTAGTGACGATAGCCGTCGTGGCCGAGATAGCTGTCGGAGTCCACGTCGTAGCTCGCGTAACGATCGTAGCAGCGGCGGACGTGCCAGGAGCCGCCGTCTTCGTCGACATAGACGGTGCGCGGCTGGGCGAGCAGGCTGCCGAGGACGAAGCCGCCGACGCCGGCGGCAATGCCGATGCCGAGGTCATGGTTGTGATGATGGCTGTGAGCGGCCGAAGGCTGGACGGTGCCGACCAGCGCGGTGGCGGCGACGGCGGTGGCGATGAGGCCGGAAACGAGTGTGTTCTTGAACATGATGATCTCCTTGCTTCGTTGACGAGGCGATCCATCCGCCTCTTGATCATCTGTCGTTGCGGCCAGGAAAAAGGTTCGAATCTTTGTTCGGTTTTCTGGAGCCGGGGAAATCGAATGGACCGAGGTCTTGGCGACGGCGACTGGAAGAGGTTGGCGAGGACATTGATGACAGCTGATCTCCCCATTTGCGGGGGAGATGCCCGGCAGGGCAGAGGGGGGTGCTGTCCCGCCTGCTTGTCAACCAATCAGGGCGTGGCAATCGCACGGACAAAATAGGGAAGATTCATGGAGAAGTTGGTGATCCTTCACACCCCCCTCTGTCCTGCCGGACATCTCCCCCGCAAGGGGGGAGATCGCTAGCTTTGCCCGCCCTACATCGCAAGGTGCAGAACGCAAAAAGGGCGGCCGAAGCCACCCTCTTGGAAGAATGGGTCCCTCCATCAAAGGAAAATGATCACCCTGCCGTGCCTGTGGTGATGATGGTTGTGGTGGTGGTTGTAGTGCTTCCACCACTTCTTGAAGTGCTTCTTGTGATGGTTGTGGTGATGATGATGGCCGTGCATGCCGTGGGCGGACGACGTGCCGACAGTGCCGGCGAGCGCGCCGGTGGCGACGAAAATGGCGACGAGGCCTGAGGTAAGAGTGCGCTTGAACATGATGATCTCCTGGATCCTTGATCGAGGCGACCCATTCGCCTCTGGAGATCAGTCGGCGCAGCGCGGGAAAAGGTTCGATAGGTCGAGGAGATTTTTTCGAGGGGGAACCCTATTCCCCTATTCCCCTATTCCCCTATTCCCCTATTCCCCTATTCCCCTATTCCCCTATTCCCCCCTCTCTCACCCCATACCCGTGACATGGCGAAGCCAGAAGGCGAGCGCGATGAAGCCGATGATGGTGGTGACGCCGGTCCAGTCGACATTGGCCCTCTTCACATCGCTGACGATCTTCACCAGCAGCATCCAGGACACGAAGATGATCGGGAGAATGATGACAAATCTGATCATGCGACACCCTGCTCGAAGCAATTGCACCTTCCCTAGATGTAGGAAGCAATCCGGCGCTTTTCAGTATGCGCCTCGCCGACGGCCCATGCGACATGCCGGGTAAAAAACGGAGTTTTGTCTTTACTGGCGCAACAAATATGCTAACGGAGCGCCGTGCCCTTGTAGCTCAGCTGGTAGAGCAGCGGTTTTGTAAACCGAAGGTCGGCGGTTCGATTCCGTCCGGGGGCACCAAGGCCTTTTTCAGCCGTTGATATTGCTGGCCCTTTTGCCTGTTTTATCCCACTTTCCCAGCCTCCGATGTCGGCGGGACAGTATTGTCCTTTTTGCTCTCGCAGCAGCTTGTGAATTGCCCTGCCAGCGTTCCGTTTTCGGCTGGCACGTCGCGTGTAGAGCGCGGTCTGCTGTTTCAACGTCCACCCGAAGATCGCTATCAGACGGGCCTCGAATTGCTCGACTTCCTACATCGTCCAGGCATGGAAATCGTCCCCGGAATTTGAGGCGGCTAATCCAATCGAACTCATCGAACAGCGCGCCGCCTCTGAAATTCGGATGGGCAGTGGAAAACGTGCTGGCCAAGGTCAATCCGGCTGCCGGGATCCTGCCTGAAATCCGGCACCAGGCCAGGGTGCTTGCCGTCGGCCTACCCATTATGCATGTCATGCGTGTACTTCTTGCGATCAAGGTGTCGAAGCAGCTCGAATATGGTAGTGTTGCTAGAAAAGGTGGAGCACATGTGCAGCAGGTTGACTACAAATAGCGCGGCAATTCAATCCGGCGCCGCCATCGCAGGCGTACTTGTTGGTATATTTGGTTTCGGAGCAACGATCTGTCAGTTATCCGCGACGAAGAACGCACTTCAGGCCTCTAACACCTATACGATTCAGCACGACGCTCGTGAATTGATCACCGCCATAAACCCCAATATCCGTAAGATCCGTGCTGGGACGGTGGCGCCGGAGGAAAAAGACGCAGCTTTGGTTGATGTGTGGAAGATGTTGAACTTCTACTTGTCGGTCTACCGGCAAAGTGTGTCTGGTGGGATAAAGCCGGATTTCTCGCAGGCGTTCGCCGATGACTTCTGCTCAACGATTTCCAACAAAGGAATGGCTGCGGCGTGGGATCAACTGAAGGCAGAAGATCGTATCTCGGACAAGCACGAGAAAATGAAGGAGGGGTGGTGTGGGACGAAATAGCTTTCTAGCGGTAGTGATCATAAGCCTTTTGGTCTCCGGTGCTTCGGCAGGCGAATTTGGCAATGTCTCAGCAGACGCCGATACAACGGCGGCCTCAAGGGATGCCAGCGCTACGGCGCTTACCGGCGTGGAACAAACCATCGCGGGCTTGAAGGAGCGCGAACTCCAGCTGGGTTCTGGCGCCACGCAATTCAAGCAAGCTGCGACTTCCTTTCTGTCAGCAGCAGACAAAATGGATTCTGTACTTAAGACGCTACCTGACGAACATTTGTCGCAGGCGCAAGTCGACTACCTCAAGACGAACTTTAACACTGGTTCGTTTCCAGGCGTTCAAGAGGCCAAATCAATTCGCGACGTCTATGCTCGTTTCGCGGAGAAAACCCGCCAGATGGCAGGGTTACTGGACGGACTGGCCGAACAGGAGAACGCATTTGCGATCGTATCGCCAATTTTGATTGACTACTTTCGACTTGCCGACGGCATCGTCGCGCTTCGGCGGGTACCCGTGCCGAAATGAGTGACCGCCAAAGCCGTTGAATACCGCGTCCTCGAGGCTGCGGAAATGCTCATGCTGACGCCGAATATCGGCGGCGGTGTAGGGTCGGCCCAGATCGAGCTACAATGAAGACCGCGAATATCGCAGCTGGTTCATGCTACCGGCACTGGCGGCTTCTTTCTTCGCACACAGCCACAGAGTCCGCTGCGAGCAGCCATCTCGTCTAGGACGCGCTCGCGACCTGGGCGGATGCCCTCACCCGGGTGAACGTGTTCCGCACCCTGACGGACTTGTAGACGTAAGCGACCCAGAGTCCTGTCAGCACAAACGAGACTATCTGCACCGCAAGCGTGTCTCCGGTGACCAATTGCCCGACCGGAACCCCGAGAGCCATGGAAACCCAGGCCGCGTCCAGGATGAAGACCACCGGGATTGCAAGCCACTGGATGAGAAACAACTGCTTGAACCGACGGCTCCGCCACAGCATGGCAACAAGCACCACCAGTTGAAGCACCAGAAATGCCAGCAGCAGCGCAACCTCGACATAGACCACCATGGGTCCGTTCGGCACCAGCATGAGCTGGTTGTAGCCATCGATCGAGGAACCCAATTCGGCGAGCGTGCGCAATGGGGACAGGGCCTGCCCGATCGCGAGAAGCATCAGCCATCCTCCGAATCCGGCGAGATCTGCCGAGTTCTGTGAGGGCTTGCGAGCCGATCGGAGCGCAAAGAAGACAGGCACGCCAATCAACAACAGAACTATTGCCCAATGCCAAATTGAAAACTGCATCGACCCCTCCCTAATGCATCCTGGGGTTGTAGCAGATTCTAAATGCCACTCAAGAGGCCGAACAGCGGTTTTTGATCCATCGATCGATGCTGCTGCCTTTTCCTGCCAATCACACCGCAATCGCCGCCACCAAAATGCGGTTCTGCCTTCGTATCGCCGCGCGTAGTTCCGGTATCCTCGCCGCCTCGCGCTTCACGAATTCGATGAACATCATGTTCATGTTGTTGAAGATCAGTTCGCCAAGTGCTGCGCCGTCGATATCCTGCCGCACGAGGCCGAGCGCCTGCAGCCGGGCGATCAGGGCGCGGATCTGCTCGGTCAGCGCCCGGTCGAGCGCGGTGTAGGCCTGGCCGAACGGGCTGTCGGGCAGTTGCGTCGAGATCGCCATCGCCTGCCGCCACATCTCCTTGCTGAGATAGTGCAGCGAGTGCTCGATATAGATGCCGATCAGCGTGTCCAGCGCATCGCCGACATTGGCCGGTGGCCTGGCGACGACGCCCTGCCCGGCATTGAGCACCTCGTTGACCTCCAATGAGACGATGGCGCCGAGGATGTCGCCCTTGTTCTCATAGTAGTTGTAGATGGTGCCGACCGAGACCTCGGCCTGGGCGGCGATCGCCTCGATCTTGGCGCCTTCATAGCCGGCCTCGCGAAACAGTTCCGCCGCCGCCTCGATGATGCGCCGGTGCCGGTCCGCCTTTTGCCTTGCCCGCAATCCGCTCACGAGAGCCCCTTGCCATAAAAACAGAATTGACTCAATTTTAGAATTGGTTCAATTTTTTGCAAGAAGCCACAAAGGCAAGGGAGAACACTCGATGTCCGCAAAATCCGCATCCAGGAATCCGCTTTCCATTCTCACAAGCCATCTGCATGCGGCGTGCGCCGCCACGGCGCTGCTGCTCGGAGCTGGCAGCGCTGCCCAGGCCGCCGACCTCAACGCGCTAATCTGGTGCGATCATGCCGATCCAGCGTTGCTGCAGCCCTTCGAGGAGGCCAATGGCGTCAAGGTCAACGTCAAGGAATTCGAAGGCACCGGCGCCGGGCTGGCCATCGTCGAGCAGTCGCAGCCCGGCGACTGGGACGTGATGGTCATCGACTCGATCGACGTGCCGCGCGGTGACGAAAAGGGCCTGTTCGAGCCATTGCCTGAAGACAAACTGCCATTGGCCGACCTGTTCCCGCAGGTGAAGATGGACGGCTCCACCGTGGTCGGCGGCAAGCGCTACGGCATTACCGAAAAGTTCGGCTACAACACGATCGGCTACAACAAGACCAAGGTCGATCCGGCAGACATGCAGTCGATGGCGGCGCTGACCGGCGACAAGTACAAGGGCAAGGTTGCGATCTACGACTACTACCTGCCGGTTATCGGCATGGCAGCACTCGCCATCGGCAAGAAGACGGCTGAGCTGACCGAAGCCGACCTCCCCGCCCTCAAGGAAGAGCTTTTGAAGATGAAGGCCAATGCCAAGCTGGTCGGTGAAGTGACCGCCAGCCAGACGGCGCTGGCCACGGGCGAAGTCGACATACTGGTCGGCGGCGGCGAATGGGTGACGGCGGGATTGGCCAAGGAGAACCCGGCGCTCGACTTCTCCGTCCCCAAGGAGGGTGCGGTTCTGTGGTCGCAGTCGCTGGCCATGTTCAAGGATTCCAAGAACAAGGACATGGCGCTGAAATTCATCCAGTACATTATGAGCCCGGAGGGCCAGGCGCGGCTTGCCACCTCGTCCTGCTATTGGGGCATGCCGGCGAACACCAAGGCAGCGCTGACCGACGACCAGAAGAAGGTCCTGCGCTTCGACGAGCAGCCGGGCTTCCTGGCGCGCGCCCAGGCCTATCCGGCGCCGAATGCCGATCTCGACAAGAAGATGCAGGACATGTGGACCGAAATGCTGCAGGCAAAATGAGCCAATACCGCTCATGAGCAGCTCGGCAAACAACGGGCGTGCCCTGCCCAGGGCGGGCCGTGCCCTGCCCTGGGCGCTGGTCACGCCAGCGCTCGGCTGGACGCTGCTGTTCTTCGTGCTGCCCTTCATCGCCATGGGGCTTTCCAGCCTGACGGCGCATGAGGGCGGCGGCTTCACTCTGTCCAACTACAGCCAGTTCTTCACCAACCCCTCCTACTGGCAGGCGATGGTGAACTCGCTGCAAGTGACGGCGATCGTCACCGTGATCTCGGTGCTGCTCGCCTATCCCTTTGCCTGGATCCTGGCCGAACAGGTGCCGGAACGCTGGCAGCGGCTGGCGCTGATGCTGGCCGTTCTGCCGTTCTGGACCTCCTATGTCGTGCGCTCCTACTCCTGGCTGCTGGTGCTGGCGCAGAACGGCGTCGTCAATCGTGCTCTGACCGGCTCGGGCCTGTTTGCCGAGCCGCTACAACTCGCCAACACGCGTTTTGCCACCGTCACCGGCTTCGTGCATTTCTTCGTCATGCTTTTGACGCTAACCATCTTCGCCAACCTGAAGCAGCTCAGCCCGAGCTACCGCAAGGCCGCCGCCGATCTCGGCGCCGGACCGGTGCGCACCTTCCTGCATGTCGTGCTGCCGCTGACCTTGCCCGGCATCATGGTGGGGGCCTTCCTGACCTTCGTGCTGTGCATCGGCGACTACATCACGCCGCAGATCCTGGGCGGCAACAACGAGCTCCTGATGCCGCAGTTGGTGATGATGCAGATCGGCCGGCGCGGCGATTTTCCGCTGGCCTCGGCGCTGTCGATCATCCTGATGGCGGTGGTCACCATCGCCTACCTCGCCTGCGCCCGTTGGCTGAAGATCGAGCGGACCTGAGATGCGCCAGCTCCTCCGCATCGCTTCCTGGCTCTACGCCGTTCTGGTCTACGGCTTCATCTTCCTGCCGGTTATCGTGCTGGTGCTGTTTTCGTTGCAGGCGACATCGTTCCCGATCCCGCCTTTCACCGGACCGTCGCTGCGATGGTACGATGCGGTTCTTTCGGACACGCGGCTGACCTCGGCGCTGGTCAATTCGCTGCTGGTCGCGTCCATCTCTTCGCTCGCCGCCGTCACGCTCGGGTTCCTCTGCGCCTGGGGTCTTGCCCGCTTCGTCCTGCCGGGCTCCGGCCTGCTGCGCGGGCTGATCACCCTGCCGCTGACGGTCAGCTATCTCATCATCGGCATGGGGCTGCTGGTGCTGTTCAACTGGGCAGGTGTGCCGAAATCGCTGCTTGCCGCCGGCATCGGCCATGTCGTGATCAACCTGCCGCTGTGCTTTGCCATCATCTACAGCCAGATGGGCGACCACCAGATCAACATCGAGCGCGCCGCGCGCGATCTCGGCGCACCGGAATGGAAGGTGCTGCTGCTGATCACCGTGCCTGTGATGGCGCCTGCCATCTTCGCGGGCTTCTTCCTGTCGATGACCTTTTCCTGGGACGAGTTCGTGATCTCCTTCCTGCTCACCCGCTTCGACACCACGCTGCCTGTCGAAATCTGGAACCTGCTGCGCTCCGGCCTCAATCCCAAGACCAATGCGGTCGGCTCGCTGGTCTTCGCCGTCTCCATCGTGCTGGTCGTGCTGTTCGAACTGACATTGCTGCGCAGGAGAAAGGCATGACCGCGCCCTTGGTCGATATTCGTGCCGTCTCGCACCGCTTCGGCCAGCACACCGTGCTGAAGGATGTCTCGCTGCAGATCGAGCCCGGCAGTTACACGGTCCTGCTTGGGCCCTCGGGGTCCGGCAAGACGACGCTCTTGTCCATTCTGGGCGGCTTCGTCACGCCCAGCGAAGGCAAGGTGTTCATCCGTGGCGAGGACTGCACCTCGGTGCCGCCGGCCAGGCGTCCGACGACGACGGTGTTCCAGGACTATGCGCTGTTTCCGCATATGAGCGTCGGCAGCAATGTCGGCTTCGGCCTGCGCATGCAGGGCGTCGATGGCGCTACCCGGGCGGCAAAGGCGCGTGAAGCGCTGGCGCTGGTCGGCCTCGCCGCCGCCTTCGACAAGAAGCCGCATCAGCTCTCCGGCGGCCAGCGGCAGCGCGTGGCGCTGGCGCGTGCGCTGGTGATCGAGCCGGCGGTGCTTTTGCTCGACGAGCCGCTCGGTGCGCTCGACCTGAAGCTGCGCCGGCAGATGCAGGACGAGTTGAAGGCGATCCAGAAGCGCGTCGGCACCGCCTTCATTCACGTTACCCATGACCAGGAAGAGGCGATGGCGCTGGCCGACCATTGCGTGGTGATGAATGACGGGCGCATCGAGGACGAAGGACCGCCCGAGCGGGTCTACGCGCGGCCGGCGACGCGCTTTTCCGCCACCTTCATGGGCGAGAGCACGATCCTTGCCGGCACGGTCACGGCGGTGACGGAAAGGACAAGCACCGTCGCGACGCCGGTTGGTTCGGTTTCGCTGCCCGGCGCCTTGCCGGTTGGCTCCGCCGTTGCGCTGGCCATACGGCCGGAGCATCTTGTCCTCGGCACGGCCGCAGGCGGTGTCAGGCTCGGCACGGCTGGTGTGAGCGACGTCGTCTTCCAGGGCAGCTTCAAGCGCGTGCTCGCGGTTTCCATCGAAGACCCTTCGGTGCGGTTCATCGCCAAGTTGCCCGCGAAGGCGACCGTCCAGCCGGGCGACACGGTCGCGATTTCCTGCGATACCGACCAGATCATCCAGCTGACGGATTGAAAATGGGTACGCTAGCGGTCATCGACGCTCCCGACTGGTACGAAACCATCCGCATGGCCGACGGCATCACGCTGATCCACGAGCCGTGGATAAAGCCGTTCTTCCGCTGCAACATGTGGCATGTGCGCGGCCGCGACCGCGACCTTCTGTTCGACACCGGGCTTGGCCATTTCAGCCTCAGGCGCCACGTACCGCTGGTGAGCGAGCGCAAGCTGATCTGCGTCGCCAGCCATACGCATTTCGACCATATCGGCTGCCACCACGAATTTCCCGAGCGCTGCGTGCACGCGGCCGAGGCCGGTATCCTTGCCGATCCGCGCAATGAATGGACCGCCGCCGGCACCTATGCGACCGACGAGATGTTTGACGGCATGCCGCAAGATTGGGACACCGCGCGCTACCGCATTATGCCCGCACCCGCCGGCCGCATGCTCGCACAGGGCGATGTCGTCGATCTCGGCGACCGTGCCTTCGAGGTGATCCACACGCCCGGCCATTCGCCCGGCGGCATCGCGCTCTACGAAAACAGGACGGGTATCCTGTTATCCGGCGATATCATCTATGACGGCCCGCTGATCGACGATGTCTACCACTCGGACATACCAGACTACATGGCGACACTCCTGCGCCTGCGCGACCTCGATGTCTCGGTCGTGCACGGTGGCCATTTCCCGAGTTTCGGCAAGGTGCGCTACCGCCAGCTTGTCGACGAGTATCTGGAACAGAAGCGGCAAGCCGGCTGCCATTTGCGGCAGCCCTGAGCGCGGGTTAGCGCATCAGTTCGAAATGCCGCGGAAATGCCTGATGCAGCAGGAGCAGCATGGTCTTGCGCAGCACGTTGGTGTCACGGCCGCGAGGGTTCAGGTGATCCCAGTACCAGGCGCCATGAACCAGATAATTCAGGCTCTCCGACAGCGTGTCTATGTCGATGCCGGTATAGCCGCCGCTGCGCGAAATCTCGATCAGCAGTTCGCGCGCCTCGGCAGTGTAGGCAAGGTCGCTCGGCAGCCCGATCTCGTTGTAGATCTGCATGCTCTTGCGGTCGCTGGAGAACACGACAAAGACCGAAACCCATTTCGGATGCTGCCGGGCGAAGTTTTGCGCGCAGTTGACCGCCCCGAGCAGGCGCTCTACCGGCGACAGGCCGGGCGCCCGCACCAGTGTCACCCACAGTTCATCATATCGATCGCTAAGATACTGCAGGACGGCGCGAAACAGGTTCTCCTTGCTGCCAAAGTGGAAGACGACCAAGGCATTGGACGAGCCGACATGTTCGGCGATGCGCTGCATGGTGACGCTTGCCAGCCCCTCCTCCGCGATGAGCTCGATGGTGGCGTCTATGATCCGCTGCACGCTGGCTTCGCCACGTTCGCGCCGACGGTCCTTGGGCGGCGCGGCATCGTTTGCCGAAACCCCGTCCTTGGCCATTACGCCTTTATGTTTTGCCGCTGCTGCCTTGCGTTGCGCCATCTTCGTCCAGTTCCCTTCGAACCTTGTGGCGGCGATCGCTGGCGCCACCACAGATCCGTGTATTCGTGGTGTCCGGCGTCGGCTCACCATAGCCGAAGCCGGAGATCAAGCACCACCACATCGCCCGATCAGAGCGACGGGCGTGTTTCGGCGTTCGTGTACCATTGCCCCTGCGCCGTTTCAAAGGCCATGGCCGCGCGGAAAACATCGGCATCGCAATAGGTGCGGCCGACAATCTGGATGCCTGTCGGCACGCCGCTTGCCGCCCGGCCCGATGGCATGGAAAGAACCGGACAACGGCTCAGCATGTTGAATGGCGTCGTCATCACCCAGCCAAGCGAGGGATTCACCTGCTTGCCGTTGATCTCGACCGTATCCCTGGTCTGATCGAACTCCGCCGGCACTGAAGGAAGCGCGTTGGTCGGGCAGATCAGCACATCGTATGTCTCCAGCAGCGGCCCCAGCGTCTGGTACATCCTGGCCGCCACCTCCAGGGTGGCGACAAAGTCCGTGGCCTTGGACTTTTGCCCGTCCTCGGCGAACTGCCGCGCATAGGTCGTCATGTCCTTGCCGTGCTGTTTGAGCAGTTGCGACAGCGAAGCGCCGAAGAGGTGTTCAAGATAGGCCATGCCGGCCTTGAGCACGTCGTCGCCCCAGCCCAGATCGACTTCTTCGACAGTGGCCCCAAGCGAGCGGAACACATTGCAGGCGGCAAGCGTGTTCTTGCGCACCTCGCGATCCACTTCGAAAGAACCGAGGTCCATCGAGAAAGCAATCTTCCAGCCCTTGATCGGCTTGTGGTCGAGCGGCAGGCGCAGTTTTGGGCGCAGCGTGGCGATATCGAGCGGGCTTGGCCCGGCCATGACATTCTGCAGCAGGATCGCATCCCTAACGTTTCGCGCCAGCGGTCCGGTGTGACAGTAGAAGTCGAGATTGAATGGCGGCTCGTCCGGATTGCGGCCATAGGGCGGCTTGAAGCCGACAAGACCGCAGGCTGAAGCCGGAATGCGGATCGACCCGGCAATGTCCGAGCCGGTGGCGATCGACGATGTGCCGGAAGCCAGCGTCGCCGCCGAACCGCCGGACGAACCGCCCGGTGTGAACTCCGGATTCCACGGATTGCGCGTGACACCCCATCGTCTCGACCAGGTATAGCCGGCGCAGCTGAATTCAGGCGTCGCCGTGCGGGCATGGACTATGCCGCCGGCCTTGATGATGCGCTCATTCATCGTCGAGGTACGGCCGCCGATGGCATCCTTCGAGAGCAGCGAGCCGTGCGACGTCGGCTTGCCCTTGATATAGCTCTCGTCCTTTATGCCGATGGGCAGACCCTCGAGCGCCCCGGTTCGGGCGCCCTTGGCGTATTTCGCCTCGGCTTTCCTGGCCAGATCCAGCGCCTCGTCGAAATGCGTGAAGGTCAAGCAGTTGATCGTCGGCTTGGTGGCCTCCGCGCGCCGGATGGTGGCCTGCATCAGGTCGACGGGCGAGAGTTTCTTCGCCTTGAACAGCCGCAGCGCCTCGTTGGCCGCCATGTAGCAAAGGTCGAGATCGGTCATGGGAAGTCTCCTGCGATCGCCGGATCGCGTTTGGCATGGACGGGAGGTGGCCGCGCCGCGTGCCGCGGCGCGGAGAACCCGGATCAGGTTATTTCTGAAGGTCGGTCCAGATTTTCGTGTAGAGCGCCTGCACATCAGGCGGACAGGCCTGCATGAACTGGCCCTTGGCGGCGAATTGCGCGGGAACATCGACTTCCGGCGCCCCTTTCATGTCCGCAGGCATGAAGGCTTCCGAGCCCTTGATGCCGTTCGAATATCGCGCGAAGGCCGAGATCATGGCGGCGTTCTGCGGGTCCATGATGAAGTTCTGGAAAAGCTTGGCATTCTCGACGTTTTTGGCGTCCTTCAGCACCGCGACATTGTCCATCCAGATCGGGTAGCCTTCCCTGGGATAGCCGTAGACGATCTTGTCGTTCTGCATCCGCTGGCGCAGCGAAATGCCGTTCCAGTTGACGCCGGCGGCGATGTCGCCCTTGCCCAGGCCGTCGACGGCGCCATAGTCGAAGGACAGCCATTTCGCCTTGGCCTCGACCAGCTTGTCGCGCACCTTCTTCAGCAGCACCTTGTCGTCGGTACAGTACTGGCCGCCTTCATAGGCGATGGCGAGGAACATGATGTCACCCATTTCAGGGACGACATTGATCTTGCCGACGAGCTCGGGCGGCGGATCGAGGAAGATCGCGGACGTGTTGATGTCGCCGGAATAGACCGACTTGTTGACCGACACGCCAGTCGTGCCCCACTGCCATGGAACGGTGTATTTGCGGCCCGGATCGAATGGCACGTCGACCCATTTGGGATCGACATTCTTGAAATTCTCCATCTGGTCCGGGCGCGATTCAAGCAACAGCCCCTCGCTGATCCAGATCGGAACGACGCTTGCCGAAGGCACGACGATGTCGAAACCGGCCCCACCCTGGCGGATCTTGGCAAGTGCGGTGTCGTTGGAATCGAAGTCGGTGACGGTGACCTTGACCTTGTAGGTCTCCTCGAACTTCTTGATCAGATCGGGGCTGGTGTAGTTGCCCCAATTGTAGATGTTGAGTTCGCCCTCGGCACGGGCAACGCCCGTGACAGTCAGCAGCGACAGCCCGATGGCCGTCGCGGTCAATTTCCAGTTCATGCTCCATGCTCCCATTGTTGGGACCGGCGGCAAAGCCGCCTCAGGTCCGTTTCCTGCTGACGAAAAAGAAGGCGGTGACGATGCCGATCGACAGCAGCAGGAACGCTGTCGAGATGGCATTGATCTCGGGTGTAACGCCGCGGCGGATCTGGCCGAGCATGTAGGTGGGCAGCGTGTCCTGGCCGCCGGATTTGACGAATTCGGTGATGACGACGTCATCCAGCGAGACGACGAAGGCGAGCATCAGCCCGGCCAGAATGCCCGGCCAAAGCAGCGGCAAGGTCACATGCCGGAACGTCTTCCATTTGGTCGCATAGAGGTCCGCCGCCGCGGTTTCGAGCGCCAGGTCCATGCTTTCGAGCCGCGCCCGGATCGGCAGATAGGCAAAGGGGACGCAGAAAGCGGTGTGCGCGGCGACGAGGTAGCCGAGGCCGGAATAGCCGGTCCAGATCTTGATGCGCGAAAACACGATCAGCAGTGCCACAGCGGTGACGATCTCCGGCACCATCAGCGGCTGGTTGATGAAGGCGTATTTGAAGGTCAGCCCGCGATAGGGATTGGTCCGGGTCGTCGCGAGCGCCGCCATGGTCGCCGAGATCGTCGCCAGCAGCGCAGCGACGGCGGCGATCTGGAACGAGCGGATCGACGATTCGATCACCAGCCCATTGTTCCAGGCCACATGGAACCAGCGCAGCGAGAAGCCCTTCCAGATCGCCAGGGAATCGTTGTCGTTGAAGGCGTAGACCACCAGGGTGGCGATCGGCAGATAAAGCAGGAAGAAACACAGTATCGCCAGGCTGACGAAGCCGTTCTGCCGCCGGACGTCGAAGCGCTTAGCCATGGGCGCCATCCGACCTGGTCGTGTTGCGGACATAAAACAGCAGCGCCACCATGACGATAACCATCAAGGTGATCGACAGCGCCGCACCAAGCGGCCAGTTTCGGCCCTGGCCGAACTGCAGCTCGATCAGATTGCCGATCATCAGATTGGTACCGCCGCCCAGCACGCGCGGCGTCACGTAGGCGCCAAGCGAAGGAATGAAGACGAGGATCGAGCCGGCGACGATGCCCGGCGTTACCAGCGGGACGATGATGCGCCTCAACACCTCGAACCGCGTCGCGTAGAGATCATAGCCCGCCTCGACAAGGCGGAAGTCGATCTTCTCCATGCTGGCGTAGAGCGGCAGCACCATCAGCGGCAGGAAGACGTAGACCATGCCGGCCAGGACGGCGAAGTTGGTGTACATCAGCTGGACGGGGTGGTCGGCGATGCCAAGCAGTTGCAGTGCTGAATTGATGATGCCGTCATTGCGCAGCACTTCCTGCATGGCGAAGGTGCGGATCAGAAGGTTCGTCCAGAACGGTATGGTGATCAGGAACAGCCAGATGTCGCGCCGGTGATCCGGCCGCGTGGCGATGAAATAGGCGGTGGGAAAGCCGAGGGTCAGGGTCAGAACGGTGGTTGCCAGCGACAGCGACACCGAGCGCCAGAAGATCGACAGATACGCAGTGGCAAAGGACACCGTGTCGTCAAAGACATCACGCTCGAACAGCACGCTCACCCAGGCGTCGGTCGAGAACTGCCATTTCACATCGCCGTAATTGCCTGGCGTCAGGAAGGAATAGACGACCACGATCAGCAGCGGCCCAAGGGCAGCGAGGAAGACGATCAGCAGCGCCGGGGCCGAAAGCAGCCAGCGCAACCGGATATCGTCACGTTCAGCCTGTTCGGCGACCTCACTCGCGGTTGCCATGGCCCCTAGTCCTTCAGCAACTGCGCGGCATTGTCGCCGATCTGAATGCCAACCCTGGTGCCGTTTTCGAAACCACAGCCGGCGCTGCGCGAATTCTGCTGGCGCACCATGAAGACATCGCCGTCGTCCAGCCGCACATGGATATGCGTGTCGGTGCCGAAATAGACGATGTTCTCGATCGTGCCGCAGAGATCGCCGCGGCCTTTGACGAGCTTCGCATGTTCGGGCCGAACCATCAGTGTCGCGTTGCTGCCGACGCGGAAGTCGACGGCGGCGGTCGCGCGGATCTTCGCACCCGAGCGCAAGGCGACCTGCGCCTGGCCATTGCCCGCACTTTCGACCGTGCCGGTCAGGAAGTTCGTCTCGCCGATGAAGTCGGCGACGAACCGCTCCGCCGGGTGGTCATAGACATCCCATGGTGTGCCGACCTGCAGGATGTTGCCCGACGACATCACCGCGATGCGATCCGACATGGTCAGCGCCTCTTCCTGGTCGTGGGTGACGAAGATGAAGGTGATGCCGGTCTCGTGCTGCAGCCGCTTCAATTCGATCTGCATTTCCTTGCGCAGCTTGTAGTCGAGCGCCGACAGCGGCTCGTCGAGCAGCAGCACCTTCGGCTGTGGCGCGAGCGCCCGGGCCAGCGCCACGCGCTGCTGCTGGCCGCCGGAGATCTGGCTGGTGCGCCGGTTCTTCAATTCCTGCATGTGGACCAGCTTCAGCATCGCGTCGACACGCACCTCGATCTCTGCCTTCGGCCTGCCCAGCATCTTCAGGCCGAAGCCGATGTTGTCGGCGACCGTCATGTGCGGGAACAGCGCATAGGACTGGAAAACGGTGTTGACCGGCCGCCTGAACGGCGGCAGCGGTGCGATGTCCTGGCCATACAACAGGATCTCGCCGTCGGTCGGAAAATCGAAGCCGGCGATCAGCCTGAGCAGCGTCGTCTTTCCGCAGCCAGATGGGCCAAGCAGCGTGAAGAATTCATTTTCGCGGATCGCGACGGAGACGTTGTCGAGCGCTCTGACCGAATCCTGGCCGGTTCCCCGAAAGACCCTGGTGACGCCGTTCGCCTCAACGGCGGGCCGCATGGCTGTCAAGATATTCCCCTCCTTCGTGACCATTCACCGGCAACGCCGGCTGGCCAACTCAATCCTCGACCTCAGGAATAACTGTGACTAAATATACAGTCAATATCTTTTCGACCAATGCGACAAAGGGCGACCATTCTCATGCGGCTCCGGATTGCGTCGACAAATTCGCCTGAAGGACGCCTTGTTGCCATCAAACATGCGCCGGTGCGCTGGCGATCCGGAATGCTATAGTCAACAATGAGGCCGTAGTTGAATTGGGGCGGGCTTTGGCATGATCAACGCGGCTTGCGAGGCTTGGGTCAAGGTCATGCGCCTTCTGGCGGCCGTGCTGCTGATGACAATGGTGCTCTTCTCCGCCGCGCGCGGCGAGGAGCGTATCGCGTTGGTCGTTGCCAGTCCGACCTACGAGGGCGCGCCGGCCATCGCCAACGCCGAGCTCAGCGCCGAACTCATTGCAGCGAGCCTGCGGTCCCTTGGGTTCACCGTCCGGCAGGTGTCCGATGGCGACCGCGCCGATGTGGCGCGCGCCATGTATGATTTCGCCAAGTCGCTGAGTGCCGCCGATTCCGTCGGCATCTTCTACTATGTCGGCCATACGGCTCGGACCAATGACAGGAACTATCTGCTGACGCGCGGCGCGCGGACCGGTTCAAAGCAAGCGATAGACCAGACGGCATTGCCTCTCGATCTGTTCGTGCAAGCGCTCGAGGCAACGCCGACATTCAAACTGGTTTTGCTGGATAATCCCGGCGATGGATCCACCGCTGCTGCGGGCGTGACGCCAGGGCTGGCGGCGGTGGGTCCGCCGTCCAACGCCATCGTCGCCTCTTCCGCCCAACCGGGAACCGTCGCGCTGAACGAAGCCAAACCGGTCACGGTGTTTGCCGACGCGCTCACGGCAGCGCTGAGCAGGCGGGGCATGAACATCCGCGCCATACTCGCCTCGGTCACGCAAACCGTTGCCGACAAGACATTCGGTGCTCAGTCGCCGTGGGTGGCCTATGGCCTTTCGGCAGACGGCCAATTTGTGCCGGCGCCGGACGAGCCGGTCGCCGCCGCACCTGGCCCGACCGAGGCACCGCCGAAAGCCGTTGCGCCTGAACCCGCGCCGCCACCGATGGCAAGCGGCGGCGGCGGTGGCTACGATTCCGAGGGGGGCGGCTGGGGCGGCGGCGGTGACTATGGCTCCGGCAGCTTCGATGGCAGCAGCCAGGAGCCTTACCCGATGGACGTTGCACCGGGGTCTGGCAGTCCCGATTCTTGGGCGGGAAGCAGTGCCGCTGAGGCCGCCGCATACGAGGAATACAAACGCCGACAACAACAGCAGCAACGGCAGGATGAGGAACAGGCTCGAAAACAGTACGAAGAGGAGGCGGCCAAGGCCGCCGCCGCGGCGCAGGACAATCTCGGCAGCACCTATCAGGAGGATGGCCAAGCCAGCGGCATGGAGCCCGCACTGCCGCCCATCCCGGCGCCGGTACCCGCCCCACCCCCTGTCATTGAGCCGCTTGCCCCGCTGCCCGACACGGCAACCGCCGAAGAGCCTCCTGTGCTGCCGTTGGACGCGCCTCCTGGCATGGTGTCTCCACCTGTCGATAACAATGCGGTCGAGGTGGTGCGACATCCGACCATCGACGCGCCCGATGAGGTCGTGGCCGGCGAAACGGTGACCGTTTCGATCGCGCTGACCGAAGAGCTATTGACGCCTGAGGTGAAGGTGAAAGCGGCTCCCGGTTCGACGGTGACGGCAAACGGCGCCTTGGCTATGGCCATGCCGGCCGGGGCAGAGCAATGGCCCATCGACATCGATCTCTTCGCCAGCGGTTTCGACCTTGTCGACGGCGGCAAATGGAGCCGGCAGACGACCCTCTATCGCCAGGGGGACAGCGATTCATCCGCTTCGACCTCAAGGCACGGCCCATTGCAAAAGACAGCAAGCCCGCCCAGTTCATCGCCCGTATCTACAGCGCCGGACGGTTTCTCGGATCGGCGTCGCGACCCGTCATTGTTCGTCGAACGGCGCCCGTTGAAGCCAGCACCCAGGATGCGCCAGCCAATCGCCCTGCCGCGCCTGCCACGCTGATGCTGGCCTCCGCGCCACCGCAACCGGCGACGACAGGCTATGTCAGGCTTGGCGGCGACACCAGCGATGACGTTCCCGATCTTGATGTCACCATCCTTTATGACGACCCGAGCGGACTTGGCCCTGGCCAGATCATCATCCATTCGCCGCATCTGGCCGGCCCGGTGACCGATACGTTCTCGACGCCGCCGCAAATGGCGGCATGGCTGGACTCGCAGTACCTCCGGCTGCTGCAACTCGGCCTCAGCCTGCGCGGCGCGGTGTCACTGCAACAGCCTGCCACAAGCAGCGACCCGGACGCGCAAAAGCGCTTTGTCACGCTGGCCGCAGAAGGCTTCGGCGACGCGCTCTACCGCGATTACGCGCCGGAGGCGTTCAAGGATGTGTTCTGGTCGCTGCGCGACAAGGGCGAACTGCATTCGATCCAGATCACCTCGAACAGCCCCACGCTGCCCTGGGAGTTGATCCGCCCGCAAAGCGCGGATGGCGCAACCCGCGACGGCTTCCTCGGCATGAGCTACCGGCTGGCGCGCTGGGCGCCGCGCAGCACATCCTCGCAGGTCGACAATCCGCTCGACCGCATGGCTTTTACCGGCGTCGCGGCTGTCGCTCCCTCCTATGTCGACAAGCGGTCGCTGCCGTTCCAAGAGGTCGAGATCGACGCGCTGAGCAAGCTCGCCGGCTACCGCCGCTTCGATGGCGATTTCGTCTCCTTCGAAAAACTGATCGGCGAGGTCTCGACCGGCTTCATCCATTTCTCCGGGCACGGTGCGGTCAACCAGCCGAGCAGCGGCCGGCCGATCTTTGCCATCGACCTCGTCGACCAGTCGCTCGACCCCGATACCTGGCGCGCGCTGGTTGCCGCCGCGCATGGCAAGGGCAATCCATTCTATTTCTTCAATGCCTGCGATACGGGCAAGTCCCAGTTGCTCGGCGGTTTCGTGCAGGGCTGGGGTCCAGCGGTGCTGGCGGGCGGCGCATCCGGCTTCATCGGCGGCATGTGGCCGCTGACCGACCGCGCCGCCGCCGCCTTCTCGATCGACTTCTATGGTGGCATCAGTACGCGCCTCAAGGACGGACCGGTTTATCTCGCCGAGATGCTGCAAGTGGTGCGCAAGCGCTTCTATGAAACCGGCGACCCTACCTATCTTGCCTACACGTTCTACGGCAACGCCAATTTGCAGGTGGTGATGCAGTAAACGGCCGTTCTTTGCATCAAATCCTCGGCCACGCAAGCGCTGACGCCGTTGGTCATCAAGCCGATGATCCGTATGCGTTCGGGAGTTACAGCGCCCTTTGCGGGCATGGCGCCCCGGCGGCGTCACCACAGCGCGACGCCGTGGGCTGAGGCCGGAAGCTCGTCTCTTCGGACTGGCGCACAAGTTCGGCAAAGAGAAGCGCGAAGCTTCCCAGCATCAGGAAGACGATGATCAGGCGTGTTACCGGCAATGTGTCGGCCTCTACTGGCTAGGCCCCACGCCACCCATCCACTGCCGGCTAACATGACCGATCCGGCTTTACGAGAGTTTAAGCCCGGTCTTAACCATCACATTCGCGTAGCCTTTGACATGATGCGCGAACGGCAAGTCCGCATTCCGCCGTTCCGCGGTCGCCTTGCCATCCGGGATGGCGGCTCCCTTTGCAGACATGCCCCGCACATGCTACCCCGACGCTGGCGCGGTCCAGCAACCTGCCGCCGCCAACCGTCGTCATCGGGGAGCCATGAGCAAAGCCGCCAGCCGCATCGCATTCGTCTCGTCCGACACATCAGATGCCAAGGCGGCGTTGGAAAGCCTGTCGGCGCGCTATGGCCAGTCATCCGTCGAGGATGCCGGGATCGTCGTCGCGCTTGGCGGTGACGGCTTCCTGCTGCAGACCCTGCGCGACACGATGGGAACCGGCAAGAAGGTCTACGGCATGAACCGTGGCACCATCGGTTTCCTGATGAACGAATACCGGTACGGTGGTCTCGCCGAGCGCATCGCGGCCGCCGTCGCCGAAACGATCCGCCCGCTGGAGATGCAGGCCGTCACCTCGGAAGGCGAAACGGTTTCAGCGCTGGCGATCAACGAGGTGGCGCTGTGGCGCCAATCCTACCAGACGGCCAAGATCCGTATCACCGTCGACGAGCAGGTACGGCTCGAGGAACTCAGCTGCGACGGTGTGATGATCGCGACGCCTGCCGGATCCACCGCCTATAATCTTTCCGCACACGGGCCGATCCTGCCGCTCGATGCGCCGCTGCTGGCGCTGACCCCGGTCAGCCCTTTTCGCCCGCGCCGCTGGCGCGGCGCGCTGCTCTCCAACAAGGCGACCGTGCGCTTCGACATTCTCGAGCCGGAAAAGCGGCCGGTGAACGCCGCCGCCGACCATACCGAGGTCAAGGCGGTGACCTCGGTAACGGTCAGGGAATCACCAACGGCGACAGCAACGTTGCTGTTCGATCCCAATCATTCCTGGAACGAACGCATCCTCGCCGAGCAGTTCCGCTACTGAGCCGGCGCAATGACCGACAGCTCGATTAAGCATCCCGATTAAGGTTACAACTTCACAATCGTGCCAATGCCGCCCGTTTCTGTTGACAAATCGCGGGCTTGCGCCTAATCGCAATACCAATCTTGCAGGCGCGTGGCGCTTGCCGCGACAGACGCCGTTGCGCTTCCCCGAACCAGCCAAAGACCACAACACTTGTCCTCAGACACCACGACCGCTCAAGAAGCGTTGACCTTCGCAGACCTCGGCCTGTCGCCGAAGGTCCTTTCCGCAGTCACCGATGCCGGCTACACCCAGCCGACGCCGATCCAGGCTGGCGCCATTCCGCACGCCCTGCTCGGCAAGGATATTCTGGGCATCGCCCAGACAGGCACCGGCAAAACGGCTTCCTTTGTGCTGCCAATGCTGACCCGCCTCGAAAAAGGCCGGGCTCGTGCCCGCATGCCGCGCACGCTGATCCTGGAGCCGACGCGCGAGCTCGCCGCACAGGTCGAAGAGAATTTCATCAGGTATGGCAAGAACCACAAGCTCAACATCGCACTTCTGATCGGCGGCGTGTCGTTCGACGAACAGGACAAGAAGCTGGAGCGCGGCGCCGACGTGCTGATCGCAACGCCCGGCCGCCTGCTCGACCACCGCGAGCGCGGCAAGCTGCTGCTCAACGGCGTCGAAATCCTCGTCATCGACGAAGCGGACCGCATGCTCGACATGGGCTTCATTCCCGACATCGAGCGCATCTGCGAGATGATCCCGTTCACCAGGCAGACGCTGTTCTTCTCGGCGACGATGCCGCCAGAGATCACCAAGCTCACCGAGAAATTCCTGCACGCGCCGGTGCGCGTCGAGGTCTCGAAGGCCGCGTCCGCGGCGACCAACATCATCCAGCGCCTGGTCAAGTCCGGTTCCAAGCCATGGGACAAGCGCGAGACGCTGCGCAACCTGATCAAGGCCGAGGATGCGGAGCTGAAGAACGCCATCATCTTCTGCAACCGCAAGGTCGAAGTGTCGGAGCTGTTCCGCTCGCTGCTGAAGTATGATTTCGACGCCGGTGCGCTGCACGGCGACATGGACCAGCGCGCGCGCATGCAGATGCTGGCCAATTTCCGCGACGGCAAGCTGCGCTACCTTGTCGCTTCCGACGTCGCCGCGCGCGGCCTCGACATCCCCGATGTCAGCCACGTCTTCAACTACGACGTGCCGATCCATGCCGAGGACTATGTCCACCGCATTGGCCGCACCGGCCGCGCCGGACGCTCGGGCAAGTCCTTCACCATCGCGACCAAATCGGACACCAAGTACATCGACGCCATCGAGCGGCTGATCGGCAACAAGATCGAATGGCATGACGGCGACCTGTCGACAGTGGTCGCCAGCGAAGGCGGCGAGGACGATGCTCCGCGCCGTGGCAAGGGCGCGCCGCGCCGCGCCGGCCGCAAGGACGATGACCGCAAGGACCATGATCGCAGGGAAAAGGGCGGCGATCGCAAACCACGCGAACGCCACGCCAGGCACAGCGAAGATGCGGCACCGGCAACGGTGCGCGAGGAACAGCCCGATGTGGCCGAGACCGCGGTCGCCGACATCGGCGAACGGCGCGTGCGCAAGGAAGCGATCCGTTTGGAAAACACCGAGCGCAAATCATCGGATCGCAACGAACAGCGCGCGCCGGAGCGCGGCGACACCAGACCGCAGCGCGACAACAACCGCCCTGCCCGCCAACGCCACCAGGAAGACAACGACTCCACCGTAGGCTTCGGCGATGACATGCCGGCCTTCATGCGGATCGTCGCCAAGGTCTGATATTGCGGCGCGCGTCCTTTTGGACGCGCAAAGCCTGTAGCCGCTTGCGAAAGCGATCTGGCGGCTAAAGGTTTTTGAGATCCAGGCCGGACGCCAACATATCCAGGAACGTGCGAACCTTGGCGGAAGATGATCTGCCTTCCGGCCACAAGGCGTGTATCGGCCGGCACCACAGTACCCGCCAGACAAGAGCAATCAATTGTTGGGAAGCGGCAGCGGTGTGTCACTCAAGGTCCGCAGGTGGGCGATGACGTCTGCTCGCTGCTTCTCGTCCTGCAGACCCGGGAAAATCATATCTGTTCCAGGCAAAGTGAGTGCGGGGTTTGAGATAAAAAGATTGAGCTCCTCGAAGGTCCAATCGCCACCAGCGTCCTTCAAGCTTGACGAATACTCGACATCGCTTTGCGAAGCCTTCCGCCGCCCAACGATGCCCCACAGATTGGCCTTTTTGGAAACCTTGACGCCCGGCGCTGCAAGATGACAAACCCCGCACGTTCTGCCGAAAAGTTCTTTGCCCGATTCAGCGTTTGCCGATGCAAGTCGTGGCGAAATCGGCGCTAGGGCCGGCCGTGCGGCGCCATGACTGCGCAAGTAGGCCACGACGTCGTCGTGACCACTGAGCTTGGCCAAATGTATGGGCGGATTTCCATTCGATGTCAGTGCATTGACCTCTGCTCCAGCATCCACAAGATGGATGACGCACTGAAGGCAGCCATTCTCTGCAGCCACGTGCAGCGGGGTCTGGGCTTTGGCCAACTGATTTGGATCGGCCCCATTGTCGAGCAACAGCTTCACGATGTCGGCGTGCCCCCCCTTGTTGGCGGCGTAGAGTGGCGTTCTTTGCCAACTGACGGGCAGGTTAACGTCCGCCCCACGATTGATCAGAAGTTTTGCCAACTCGACATGTCCGGCTTCGCAGGCGATATAGAGCGCCGTGACACCGTCAATTTCGTTGATAGCGGCGCCCTTGTCCAAGGCGGACGTCACCGCTGCGACGTCGCCATTCCTGACAAGATCACCCAAGTTGCTCGCCTGGGCGGGCAGTGTAATAAGCCAAAGGGCCCACGAGGCCCTTATCACCCACATGCGCCCCCGCTTGATCATTGTATCCTCCCTGATGAGAGTTCGATGACGGGTTTATCCGAACAAGGGCTTGCTGGCGGGGACATGGCAACGGTTGCCGGGGATGGCCGCTTTCGCCTGGCAAGCAGACATGCGTGCTTGATCTAGCCATGCCCGTCTATGAGTTCACGCCCCCGCAAGCCTCACTCGCCCGTTACATCGGCCCAGGCATCATCTTGGTCGGTTTCTCCAGCATCGGAAACTCGGCCTTGCTGCATTTCACGTTGGGGTTCGTTGGACTGAACATGCCGTTTGGGTTGTCCCCGAGCCAGGCATGAAGGTCGTAGTGGACAAACTCCTTCGGGATGAGCGGATAGTGTCCCTCCATCGGGCCCATGAAGGTTTGGCCAAAAAGCTTCGGCGGCGCCTTGACGTCCGGCGTCAGTGGCACGAGCCATTCCACGCCCACTAGGCGCAGGCCCTTCTTGGTCGGTTCGTAAATCAGCACATTGGGGTGCATCGGGTCGAGCTTCTGGCCGACACTCGGGACATTGACGAAATGGATACCCATGGCGCCCTTCGGGTAGTCCATCGCGCCCGGTATCTTTTCTCCGCTGTAGTAGACGCAGCCGACCGTCGACAGATAAAGGTCGCGGACGGCGGCAGTGTAGTCCTCATATTTGGCGAGCGACTTCTTCAAGGCATCGATGTCGGCCTTGTTGGCGTCATCGGCCAGAGCCGTGGCGACGCCCAACCATGCGCCTGCGAGACTTGTTAAAGCGAGGACGCCGCAGCGCCCAAGGCTGGCTGTTCTTGTCATGCATTCCTCCCAGACATTCTGATCTGGCCGTGCAAGACCGAGGCGGAAAATGCTGATTGCGCGGCCAGTTGTACCGCCTCATCCCCTCCGGAACAGCAATGATACTATTCCTTTCCATGGTTGCGGAAAAGCGGTTATTTAGTACTAGCTAACTCTCTGACGCACCACTCTGAAGAGCGCCGACATCAGATCAAACAAAAACGGCCCCCATCGGGGGGCCCTCCAGACTGCTGACAAACCTCCGGCCAGGTCAAAACGCCGTCAGATTCACGGACCGTCACAGATTCAGACCATGAACAAATCGGAATCAAAACCCCTCGATTTTGACCGCTGCCAAAAACCGAGGGGTTTGTAATCAATCTGAACGGCCCCCAGATGGGGGCCGTCTCGCATTGGCTTGCCGAACAGATCAGGTGAGCGGCGACAGCTGGATCTCGACGCGGCGGTTCTGGGCGCGGCCTTCGGCTGTCGCATTGGATGCGACGGGACGCGTCTTACCGAAACCGGTGACGGCGAAGCGGCGCTGATCGACACCCTGGCCGGACAGATAGTTGGCGACTGCCAGAGCGCGGCGCTGCGACAGGTCGAAATTGTGCTGGTCACCGCCGGTCGAATCGGTGTGGCCGAAGACGTCGACCGTGGTCTGCTTGAACTTCTTCAGCACCAGCGCAACCGAGTTCAGCACCTGGTAGAAGCCGGGCTTCACCGCATCCTGATCCGAGTTGAAGGTGATGTCCGACGGCATGTTGAGGATGATCTGGTCGCCGCTACGGGTGACGCTGACGCCGGTTCCCTCAAGCTGCCGGCGCAGTTCGGCTTCGTTCTGGTCCATGGTAGCGCCGATGGCGCCGCCGGCGAGCGCGCCGATGCCGGCGCCGATCAGTGCGTTGCGACGGTCATTGCCGCCGGCAAGCAGGCCAAGGCTGGCACCCGCCAGGGCGCCAAGGCCGGCGCCGGCCGCCGTATTGGAAATCTTCTGGTCGCCGGTATACGGATCGGTCGTGGTGCAGGCACTCACGAGCACAGCCGTCGCCACGACGACGAGCACAGTCTTTTTCATAGGATGGTCCCTCTCCAAGTCACGCCTTGCGGTGGCGCCAAATCAGCCCTTCCCGCGACTTGTACCATGAAATGCGGCGAAAAGCGGAACGGCAAAAACGCCGCCCACGGCTTTTCCCGGGGGACCAATGCCCGACGCAAGCCCCACACCGCCGTGCCGGAATGGGCTGATCAGGCTACCAGAGATTCTTGCCATCGATGACCACCACTTCGACCTTGTCGAGATCGAAATCATCGAACAGCCGCGAGTTGACGCTGATCTTGGGATTGTCGAAATCCGGCTCGCCGGTCGACCAGTCCGGCGTTTGCGTGAAGGTGCCGCAGCCGCATGTGGCGCAAAAACCGTGTTTTACGGTTTTCGACCCCCACTCGTAGACAGAAACGTTCTCCGGCGGGCTCGTGAGCTTGAATTGCGATGGGATGTAATAGGCCCAGAGCGAGCCGCGTTTCGAGCAGAACGAACAGGTGCATTGCGTCACCGTCTGCGGTGCCTGCGAAACCTCGAATGTCGTCGCCTTGCAATGACAGCTTGCCTTGATGGTCATCAACGAACTCCTCCTGTCGCCCGCCGACCTGTGCGGCAAAGGCAGCATAAAGAGGTGCTCCTGACAACTATCTGTCAGCAGGCATCCACCGAACCGCGGAAACCCGGCCTGCGGCCCGCGTCGCACGCGACCGAGGACATCCGACCGCCGTTCTGTCGTCAATAAGAGCGCGGCGGCACGAACAGACAGATCGTCTTGCCGGCGTCGAGACCGGCCTGATGCGCACACCAGTGGAACTCGCCGTCCGGGCTGTCCTTGACGCGCTTGTCGCTCATCGGAACGACCTCACCCGTCCCGGCGATGACATAGCCCTCGGGTTTTTCCAACACTTCGCCAGTATGGGTCGTGCGACAATCATAATTGGCGCAGCATGCGAATGGGTAACTCCAGCCTTGTGGCTTTGCCGCCGTAGGTGTGGCGTCATGCGCGAAGGCAGCTGCCGTCAGCATTGCGGTCGCGACGATTGCGAACAGGGAAAACAAAAGTCGGCCAGCCGGTTGAACGGCATTGGCCGATCTGGATGTGGCAGCAGACATGGAAACGTTCCTTTCAAACGAGCATCAAGCTTTTCGCTTGCCCGTTCCCGGAACGTGTCTTCCCAGCGGCCGGATCGTCAGCTTGCAGATATGCCGCGACCGGCCATAAATGCTTTTTGTCTCCCCTCAAGGCCGTGATGGTGAGCGCAAATGTGAGTCGGCGCAAGAAATTGCTGCGTGGCCGGTCGAAGCCTATTCTTCGACGGATCCGGCAGCCACGATGTGCCCTTCATACTGCGGCAGGTCGTCGGCGATGGTGAACCAGCCGGTTTTCGAGCCGACGAAAATGTGCGCGCTTGGACGGATGGCCGGATCCTCGACAAGGGTTCCCATGGCGACATGGACATAGGCACCGTCGCGCACGAGCGAATAAAGCAAGGAGCCGCACCGGCCGCAATGCGCGTCATGGCCGCTTTCGTCGCCGAAGATCAGGAGCTTGTCATGCCCCGCTGTCAGGGCAAACTTGCCGCGTTCGATGCCGGCGAAAGGCTTGAAGGCCGAACCGGTGGTGCGCCGGCAGTTCGAACAATGGCAATTCGCGGCATAGATGAATTCGTCCGCGACCTCGTAGTGAACCGCGCCGCAAAAGCACTTACCGGTGAGCTTGCTCGGCACCCTCTCCTCCGTCGCTGTGGTACGCCGGGGTATGTTTGGATTCAGGTCAGGCCGGCCTCACCTGAATATGGACACATTCTAGTCCAGGTCCGCCACGGCTTCTCCCGCACCGCCTTCGATGCGCTGCGACAACGAGGCTTCCATGAAATCGTCGAGGTCGCCATCGAGCACGCTCGACGGGTTGGAGCTCTCGACGCCGGTGCGGAGATCCTTCACCAGCTGATAGGGCTGCAGCACATAGGAGCGAATCTGGTGACCCCAGCCGATATCGCTTTTCGACGCTTCGGTGGCGTTTGCAACCGCTTCGCGCTTCTTCAGCTCTTCCTCGTAGAGGCGCGAACGCAGCATCTCCCAGGCCTTGGCCTTGTTCTTGTGCTGCGAACGTTCGGCCTGGCAGGCAACCGCGATACCGGTGGCCAGATGCGTGATGCGCACCGCCGAATCGGTGGTGTTGACGTGCTGGCCGCCCGAGCCGGACGAGCGATAGGTGTCGATGCGGACATCGGATTCGGAAACGTCGATCTCGATCGTGTCGTCGATGACCGGATAGACCCAGATGCTGGCGAAAGACGTGTGGCGGCGAGCATTGCTGTCATAGGGCGAAATACGCACCAGGCGATGCACGCCGGATTCCGTCTTCAGCCAGCCATAGGCGTTGTGGCCCTTGATGAGCAGCGTTGCGGACTTGATGCCGGCTTCTTCGCCGTCATGCACTTCCAGCACCTCGACCTTGAAGCGCCGCCGCTCCGCCCAGCGCGTGTACATGCGCAGCAGCATCGAGGCCCAATCCTGGCTTTCGGTGCCGCCGGCACCGGCATGGACTTCGAGGTAGGTGTCATTGGCGTCGGCCTCACCCGACAGCAGCGTCTCGACCTGGCGGGCCTTCGCTTCGCCCTGCATCGAGCGGATCGCGGCTTCGGCCTCGGCGATGACGCCCTCGTCGCGTTCTTCCTCGCCGAGTTCGATCAGGCCGATATTGTCTTCCAGCGCCTGCGTCAGGCCTTTCACCGAGGCGATGCCTTCTTCGAGGCCCTGGCGTTCGCGCATCAGCTTCTGCGCTTCCAGCGGTTCGTTCCAGAGGCTGGCGTCCTCGGCGCGCACATTGAGGTATTCAAGCCGCTTTATGGCCTGATCCCAGTCAAAGATGCCTCCTCAGCAGGGTTATCGCCTGCCTGATCTCGTCGACAATATTCTGCGTTTCCGCGCGCATGGCTGGCTGTTCTGTCCTGTTTGCTGAAATCGGTCGGCGCGATACATAGGCACGCCGCCGCCGGCTGTAAAGCAAAATGGGCTGACGCGAGGCCAGCCCATCCGCTCATGAAAATCGTCAGTAGAGGCCGCCGCCGCCGGACTGGATGGCTTGATTGGCCTGCGGCGACAGCGCGCCGCCGGTGGCATTGGAGCCGTCGGCGCCCATGCCGATCACCCAATAGCTGTCTGCGGGACCGGTGCCCGGCTTGAAGGCTTCGATGATGGTGCCGGGATCGCCCGATGCGGCACGCATGCCGGTCTTGCGGTTGATGGCGACCAGATTCATGCCTTCGGGGACCTTAAAGTCGACATTGGGCGTACCGTCCAGCGCCACCCGCATGAAGTCCTTGAAGATTGGTGCCGCGAGACCACCGCCAGTGGCGCCGTGGCCAAGGCCGCGCGGCGTGTCGTAGCCCATGTAGAGACCGACGACGAGGTTGGGCGTGTAACCGATGAACCAAGCGTCCTTTTCGTCGTTCGTCGTTCCGGTCTTGCCGGCGATGTGGCGGCCAAGTTCGCCGATGGTGGCGCCGGTGCCGCGCTGCACGACACCTTCCATCATCGAGGTGATCTGGTAGGCCGTCATCGGATCGAGCACCTGCTCGGAATTGTCGACCAGTTCCGGCTCCGGCTGGTTCTGCCATTCGGGCGCATTGCAGCCCTGGCAGCCACGTTCATCCTGCTTGAACACCGTCTTGCCATAGCGGTCCTGGATGCGGTCGATGAGCGACGGTTTGATCGACTTGCCGCCATTGGCCATGATCGAATAGGCCGACACCATGCGCATCACGGTCGTTTCGCCGGAGCCCAGCGCCATCGGCAGATACGGCGCCAGATGGTCGTAGACGCCAAAGCGCTCGGCATATTCGACGACCAGCTTCATGCCCATGTCATTGGCGAGCCGCACCGTCATCAGGTTGCGCGACTTCTCGATGCCTGAGCGCAGGGTCGCCGGACCAGCAACGGTGCCGTCGTAATTCTTCGGCGTCCAGGTCGTGTTGCCGCTCTGGATGGTGATCGGCCCGTCCATGATCACCGAGGCCGGCGTATAGCCATTGTCGAGTGCCGCCGAATAGACGATCGGCTTGAACGAGGAACCCGGCTGACGCATGGCTTGCGTCGCACGGTTGAATTCGGACTGCGCGTAGGAGAAGCCGCCGACCATGGCCAGCACGCGGCCGGTGTGCGGATCCATGGCGATCAGCCCGCCCTCCACCTCGGGAACCTGGCGCAGGCTGTAGGCATTGTCGGAGCCATCGTTCTTCTGCACGAAGATCACGTCGCCCGGCTTCAACACCTCCGCCGGCGACTTGGCCTTGACGGTCTTGCCGTCGACCACATGCCGCATGGCAAAACCCATGTCCTCCTTGCTGACGGTGCCTTCGACGCGTTCCTTGACGATCTCGCCCGACGCCTGGCGCGCTGGCTGCAGACCGATCGACAGGCCGGTCGCCGAACTGTCGAGCACCACGGCGAGCGACCATTCGGGAACATCCTCCAGCCCCTTGACGTTGCCCAGCGGCACGCCCCAGTCGCCGGACACGTCGATCGATTTCACCGGCCCGCGATAACCGCGCAGCGTGTCGTATTTCATCAACCCGTTCTGCATCGCCTTGCGGGCAATGAGCTGGATCTTCGGATCGAGTGTGGTGCGGACGGAAAGGCCGCCTTCGTACAGCGCATTCTCGCCATAACGGGCGATGATCTGGCGGCGCACCTCTTCGGTGAAGTACTCGCCGGCGAACAGATAGGTACCGCTGCGGCGCGGCGTCACGCCCAGCGGCTCGGCCTTGGCCTTGTCGCCTTCCTCACGCGTGACGTAGCCATTCTCGACCATCTGGTCGATGACCCAGTTGCGGCGCTCAATCGCGCGATCGGCATGCTTGAAGGGGTGGTAGTTGTTTGGTCCCTTCGGCAGGGAGGCCAGATACGCGGCCTCGGCCACGGACAGTTCGTTGACCGACTTGTCGAAATAGGTCAGCGCCGCGCCTGCGACGCCATAGGCGCCGAAGCCGAAGAAGATTTCGTTGAGGTAGAGCTCGAGAATACGATCCTTTGGATAGGCCTGCTCGATGCGGAAGGCGAGGATCATCTCCTTGATCTTGCGCTCGTAGGTCTGGTCCGAGGACAACAGGAAGTTCTTCGCCACCTGCTGGGTGATCGTTGAGGCGCCGACCTGACGCCGGCCCGAGCCGAGATTCTGCAGGTTGACGATGATGGCGCGGCCAAGGCCGGTCACATCGATGCCGGGATGGTTGTAGAAGTTCTTGTCTTCCGCCGACAGAAAGGCCGCCTTGACGCGGTCCGGTATGGCCTGGATCGGCAAATACAGGCGCCGTTCGCGCGCATATTCGGCCATCAGCGCGCCGTCAGACGCATGGATGCGGGTGGTCACCGGCGGTTCGTATTTGGCCAGCACCTCGTAGTCGGGCAGATCCTTCGACAAATGGCCGATGTAGATCGCAACGCCCGCCGCGACCAGAAGGGCCAGCGTCGTGCCGATGCCGAAAAAATAGCCAATGAGACGAATCATACCCGCTCCAGTCCTTGGTTCGGGAATTTCCTAAACGAAGCCGCCTTTCACGCAAGCTTTCGAGCCGGTCCCAATCCGTAATCGAAAACCCTTGTCGCCACCATGTGGACAAAATACGGCAATGCGGGATTTCGCGGCCGCGAGCCGGAAATAAAAGTACCGGATGTTGTCGTCGCGCAACGCCGCCTCTGGTTGCAGGCGCCGCCTTGCATGTCAGCCTCCGGTTCCCGGTCCGGCCTTGGCTGAAGCGAAAAGCGCGACGGCATTGGTTATGCTCTGGGCGGCCTTGCCCCGCCAGTCGGCGTTGAGCAGCTGCGCCTCGTCCTTGGCATTGGAGAGGTAACCGAGTTCAACCAGCACGGATGGCACATCGGGTGCCTTGAGCACCTTGAAGCCCGCCGAACGTTGCGGATTGTTGATAAGGCCGACGCTGGTCGACAACTGACCGACCAGCGTGTGGGCGAAACTCATCGAGAAATTGTGCGTTTCGCGGCGGATCAGGTCGATCAGGATGTCGGTGACTTCCTTGCTGTCGTTCTTGATCTCCATGCCGGCGAACTGGTCGGAGAGGTTCTCGCGGTCGGCAAGCGCCTGCGCCTCGGGGTCCGAAGCCTTGTCGGAGACGGTGTAGACGGTGGCGCCGCGAATGCCCTTGATGCTGATTGTGTCGGCATGGATGGAAATGAGCAGGTCGGCCTCATGCTGCCGGGCAATGCGCACGCGATCATCCAGACGCAGGAATTCGTCCGTGTCGCGCGTCATGAACACATCATAATTGCCGACGGCCGCGAGTTTGTCGCGCAACTCCGTGGCGAAGGCCAGCGTGACGTTCTTCTCGATGGTGCCGTTCAGGCCCTCGGCGCCGCCATCGATGCCGCCATGGCCGGGGTCGATGACGACGGTGAAACGATGACCCGGATTGGAGACCGGTCCGGTGCCGACCCGCCCTCCCTTATCGGTCGAAACCGTCGATGCGGTGGTCAGCGCCTGATTGGCAAGTGCTGCATCGAACTCGCGCGCGGAGGCTGCCGACATGTCGATGGCAATGCGGTAGCCGGTTCCGTCCTCGTTCTTGAGCACATCGAGCTTGTCGACGGCGAACGGTCCCTTGCCGGTGAGGATCAGCCGCGAAACGCCCTCGCCGAGTTGGCCCAGTCGCACACCCTTGACCAGGCCGCGCGCCTTCAAATCCTTGGCATCAACGGCGAATCTCGTATTCGCGAGATCGATGACAAGGCGGTTGGGACCGCGCAGCAGGAACCACTTGATATCGGGTTCGCGATCGAAATCCATGACGATGCGCATCTTGGTGGCATCGCCCGCCATCTTGTAGCCTTTTGCCACGAGCGGAGCGTCGGCGGCATTGGCGACTGAGGAAAAGCCAGAACAGACCGCCAGCAGCAGCAGGAGGCAGAAGGCGCCGAGAATCCGGCCGCCAACACGACATCCCTTGTCTGTGAAGTCTGCCAGTCCCATCTCTCTTCCAGTCGCTCCCGGTTTGGCGCCAGGCGCCCCGTCGTTCCGTCGAAAAGCCGGTTAGGCCGCGAACTCGATTAACGATTGGTATCCAGAGAAGGTTAACCAAGCCTTTTCACGCAAGGTCGTAACCCAGGCTTACGTTACGGAACTGCTTTTTGCCGGCATCGGAAATCGGGGTTGCCTTCCACCCCGCCAAATCATAAAAGCGATGGTGGATCACTGCAATCCTGGAACCGCCCTCCTCCGCAGCTTCCTGCTACAGGGTCAGATGAAAAAGGCGGCTCCTTTCGCTTCATGCGAAAAGGGTTCAGGTGATCGCGACGAATTTCGCAGGTGCGAGCCCGTGGCGGGGGAATCGCCTGCGTGAGGAAAACGGCCGGGATTGTTCCCGCGCCGGCTCTGTATGAGCAAACAAGCTGGTCCGGTTCGTCCGGGCTTTGGTTCAAAAGGTTCTGCTGGTGACGATGGCTTCAAGCGCAATCATGGAAAGGTCCGCATCAAACCGCGCCATTATGGCTGCGGGCGGCACCGCCATGGCGCTCAAGCGGCGGCCGGCGGACGTTAAGATATCCGGCACCCACACTCCAGACACGCAGCAGCAGGCTTTGCCTCGCAAGCTGCGGCTGACGGCTGCCGGGGGGAAACGAAATAATGCCCAACAAAATGCTGATAGACGCCTCCCACCCGGAGGAAACACGCGTTGTCGTCGTTCGCGGTAACCGTATTGAAGAATTCGACTTTGAATCCCAGGACAAGAAGCAGCTCAAAGGAAACATCTACCTAGCCCGCGTAACGCGGGTAGAGCCTTCCCTTCAGGCAGCCTTTGTCGAATATGGCGGCAACCGTCACGGTTTTCTCGCCTTCAGTGAAATTCACCCCGACTACTACCAGATCCCGGTCGCCGATCGTCAGGCACTGCTGCGCGCGGAAGCGCAGGAGGCCGAGGACGAGGAGAACGAGGACGCGGACGGCGATGATCGCCAGAGCCGCGATCGTGGACGGCGCGGCCGCCGGCGGGGCGGCAAGCCCCGCGACCGCGGTGAACACAAGCGCGATGCAGCCGATCCCGACGAGGCTAGCGAAGACGGCGACAATGGCGACATCGTTGTCGAGGAGATCTCCCACACCTCCGAAATCATCGAACACGCAGCCGATACATCGGAACATTCAGATAGCTCGGGGCATGCCGATGCGTCCGAACATGGCGAGGATTCCACCGGTCAGGACGAAGCCGAGCCCCGCGAGGGCGGCCCGACATCGATCGCCGCCGCGGTCGAAGGCGATGTGATTTCCGAAGCCGTTCCCCAAGCGGAACAGGGCAGCGAAGCCACGTCCGGCGACAATGATCGCGG
This sequence comes from Mesorhizobium sp. Root695, assembly GCF_001428185.1. Taxonomy (NCBI): domain Bacteria; kingdom Pseudomonadati; phylum Pseudomonadota; class Alphaproteobacteria; order Hyphomicrobiales; family Phyllobacteriaceae; genus Mesorhizobium; species Mesorhizobium sp. Root695. Next base: position 45,018 of record NZ_LMHO01000045.1, read on the forward strand.
CATGCTCGAGGAAGTGCAGTCCTCGCATCCTGACGATCACGAGGTCGAATCGGTCGGCGCCGAGGATGCGCTGGAAGAAGTGCGCAACCGCCGCAAGCCGGTGCGCCGCCAGTACAAGATCCAGGAAGTGATCAAGCGCCGGCAGATCCTGTTGGTGCAAGTCGTCAAGGAAGAGCGCGGCAACAAGGGTGCGGCCCTCACCACCTACCTGTCGCTTGCCGGCCGCTATTCGGTGCTGATGCCGAACACCGCGCGTGGCGGCGGCATTTCGCGCAAGATCACCAGCGCGGTCGACCGCAAGCGCCTGAAGGAGGTCGTTGCCGATCTCGAAGTGCCGCAAGGCATGGGCGTCATCCTGCGCACCGCCGGCGAGAGCCGCACCAAGGCCGAGATCAAGCGCGATTATGAATACCTGATGCGGCTTTGGGAAAATGTCCGCAATCTCACCTTGCAGTCCACGGCCCCTGCCCTGGTCTATGAGGAAGGCAGCCTGATCAAGCGCTCGGTGCGCGACCTTTACAACAAGGATATCGACGAGATTCTCGTCTCCGGCGAGGAAGGCTATCGCGAGGCCAAGGACTTCATGCGCATGCTGATGCCGAGCCACGCCAAGGTGGTTCAGCCGTTCCGCGACACGACGCCAATCTTCGTGCGCAACGGCATCGAGGCGCAGCTCGACCGCATGCTGCAGCCGCAAGTGACGCTGAAGAGCGGCGGTTACATCATCATCAACCAGACCGAGGCGCTGGTTGCTATCGACGTCAATTCGGGCCGCTCCACCAAGGAGCACTCGATCGAGGACACCGCGCTCCACACCAATCTGGAAGCGGCCGAGGAAGTCGCGCGTCAGCTCAGGCTGCGCGATCTCGCCGGCCTGATCGTCATCGACTTCATCGACATGGAGGAGAATCGCAACAACCGCTCCGTCGAGAAGCGGCTGAAGGATCACCTCAAGAACGATCGTGCGCGCATCCAGGTCGGCCGTATCTCGCATTTCGGCCTGATGGAGATGTCACGCCAGCGCATCCGCGCCAGCGTGCTGGAATCGACCATGAAGCCCTGCCCGCATTGCGGCGGCACCGGCCATGTGCGCTCCGATTCGTCGGTCGCGCTGATGGTGGTGCGGGCAATCGAGGAATTCCTGCTCAAGGATTCGCGCAGCCACATCACTGTGCGGACGCCGGCGGCGACCGCACTCTACGTGCTCAACCACAAGCGCGGCACGCTGGTGGAACTCGAAAGCCGCTTTGGGCTGACGATCACCGTCGAGGCCGACGATTCGGTCGGTGCGCAGCACTATGCGATCTTCCGCGGCGCGCTGGCTGAAAAACCGGAAGGCTTTGTCGAGGCGCGCAGCTTCCCGGCCTATGCCGAGCCGGAGGAGCCCGAGGACGAGATTGTCGTCGTCGAGGAAGACGATGAGGCGCCGGTGCAGGCCGAACAGCCACGCCAGCAGCCGCAGCAACAACCCCGACCTGCTGCCGGTGGCGAAGAAGGCGAAGGCCGCGACCGCAAGCGCCGCAAGCGTCGGCGTCGTCGCGGCGGCAAGGATCGCGACCGCGAACATGGCGCCCCTGCGGACGGTGCTTCCGTTTCCGCGTCGGCCGATGAGGCCTCCGACTCAGCCGCCAGCGATAGCGACGCGGAAGCAGACGACAACGCCCTTGTTGGTGTTGCCGAAACGTCTGAGACGGTTGAGGCGTCGGACGAAGGCCAAGGCACTTCGGATGAAGGCCCGGGCAAGAAGCGCCGGCGCGGCAAGCGCGGCGGCAAACGCAATCGCCGCGAAGACGGTGAAGGCGAGGCCGAGGTAAGCGCCGGCGAAACAGCCGACGTGTCTGAAGTCGAAATCTCGGCAACCGAGGTGATCGCCAGCGAGCCGGAAATCGCCGCGTCGGCCGAAGAGCCGGTGGTGCTTGCTCCGGCCAATGACGACGCGCCGAGCACAGAGAAGCCAAAGAAGCCACGTCGTGCCGCCAAGCCGAAGAAGGCCGCGGCCGAGGTCGTCGCCGAGGAGCAGGCTGCCGAAGCGGTCGCGGAAGCACCGGTCGAGACGCCAGTCACCGCATCCGACGAGGCAGCCATCGCGGCTGTCAAGGAGGCACCGAAGGCCCGCCCGTCGCGGCGCAAGCCGGCGGCCGTCGATGCACCGGTCGTGCCGGTGGTGTCTTCGACCGTCGCGGAGGAGCCCGAAGCCAAGACCGAGGACAAGCCGAAGCGCGCAGGCTGGTGGCAGCGGAAAGGCTTTTTCTAAGCCTTTCAGTTACCTGAAGTGACTTTTTGACAAAAAGAACCCCGCGCTGTCTTGAAAGACGGCGCGGGATTTTTCGTGTCTGGCGTTCCGATGGGCCGCGCAGCGCTTTACGGCGCGAAGATCGACCAGTTCATCATCCTGGCCAGCTTTTCCAGCGCGATCGAACCCAGCTTGGAATTGCCGTTGGCATTGAGGCCGGGCGACCAGACGGCAAGCGAGGCCACGCCCGGCACGATGCCCAATATGCCGCCGCCGACGCCGCTCTTGCCAGGGATGCCGACGCGGAAGGCGAAATCGCCGGAGCCGTCATAGTGGCCGCAGGTCAGCATCATCGCGCCGATGCGGCGTGCCCGCTCGGCCGACACCACGCTATGCCCGGTCGCCGGGTTCTTGCCGCCATTGGCGAGGAAGCGGCCGGCGAGCGCCAGTTGCCGGCAACTCATGGCGATGGCGCAATGGTGGAAGTAGACGCCCAGCGCCAACTCCGGCGCATGATGGAGATTACCGAAGGATTTCATATAGTTGGCAAGCGCGAAGTTGCGATAGCCGGTGGCCCGTTCGGACGCCGCGACCTCGCGGTCGATGATGATCGTCTCGTCGTCGGCGAGGAATTGGATGAAGCGCAGGATTTCGCCGATCGCCTCACGCGGCTGGTGGCCGGCAAGCAGGATGTCGGAAATGACGATGGCACCGGCATTGATGAACGGATTGCGCGGAATGCCGTTCTCGTGCTCGAGCTGCACGATCGAGTTGAACGGATTGCCTGACGGTTCGCGCCCGACCCGCTGCCACAGCGCGTCGCCGACATTGCCGAGCGCCAGCGTCAGCGTAAACACTTTCGAGATGCTCTGGATCGAAAAAACCTGTTCGGCGTCACCCGCCATCAGCACGCGGCCGTCATTGGTGACGGCCGCGATGCCGAACTTCTTCGGATCGACCTTGCCCAGCTGCGGAATGTAGGAAGCGACGTCACCGCGATCGGTGCGATCAGCCATTTCGGCTGCGACTTCGGCCAACGCCTGATCAAGTTTGGGGGCCTGTTCGAGTTCCGGCATGGGACTACCTCAACCAGCGTTCGATGCGCGCCATTGCCTCGACCATGTCGTCGTGGCTGCCGGCGTAGGAGAAACGCATGGTCCGGTGTCCCGCCTGGGTGTCGAAGTCGCGGCCTGGCGTCGCCGCCACATGCGCCTCGGCCAGCATCTTCCGTGCGAACGCCATGCTGTCGTTGGTATGCCTGGTGACATCGCAGAAGGCATAGAAGGCGCCGTCCATGGGCGCGGCCAGCGGAAAGCCGAGTTCCGGCAGACGTTTCATCAAGAGCTCACGATTCCAGGCGTAACGGCCTTTCACCGCCTCCAGCTCCTCAGTCGCCCTGAACGCCTCGATCGCGGCGATCTGCGACAGTTCCGGCGGCGAGATGTACAGGCTTTGGGCGACGCGCTCGACCGGCCGCACCAGATCTTCGGGCAGCACCATCCAGCCGATGCGCCAGCCGGTCATGCAATAGTATTTCGAGAACGAGTTGATCACCGTCACGTCGCCTCCATAGGCAAGGGCCGTGGTGTCGGGGGCGGCATAGGCCAGCCGATGGTAGATCTCGTCGGAGATGACGGCGATGCCGAGGTCTTGTGCCGTCCTCACCAGAGCCGCCAGTTCATCGGCCGGAATGACCGCGCCGGTCGGATTGGCCGGACTGGCGAACAGAACGCCTTTCAGAGACTTTTCACGATGCGCGGTCTCGAGATGGCCAGCATGCAGGTAGGCGGCAGCGTCGAGTTCGATCTCGACCACGTCGATGCCGAGTGCGGCCATGATGTTGCGGTAGGCGGGATAGCCGGGCGCCGCGATGGCGACGCGGTCACCCGGATCGAACATCGCCAGGAAGGCGAGGTTGAAGGCGGCCGATGACCCGGTGGTCACCGCGATCCGGCCGGGCTCGATATCAAGCCCATAGTGATCGGCGTAGTGTCCGGCGATCGCCTTGCGCAGGGCGGCGAGGCCGAGCGCGTCGGTGTAGCCGATGCGTCCGTCCTGCAGCGCCTTGGCCGCGGCCGCGCGAACCAGAACCGGTGCGGGATCGGAAGGCTGGCCAACGGCCATCGAAACAACCGGCACCCCTCCAGCCTTCAGCCGGTTTGCCTCGGCCAGAATGTCCATGGCATGGAAGGGCTCGACATTGCCACGGCGTGAGAGCGAAACGACCATTTAACCAGTATTCCCGATGACTGACGGCGCCAAGCACTGGCGCATGCGCCGCACAAATGCCCGATTGATGTGAGGATCACAAGTTGAGGAAGTTTCCGGCGCCGACTTTTCATCTTTCGCCCGCTCGTCTACCAGTGGAGCCATCATGTTGAGCCGACCCAGATCGACGATTGCCCAGGCAGCGCGCGTCTTCGCGACGCTTTCGCTTGGCGTTGCCGTTGCGATGGCGAGTTCGGTCAGCGCCTTTGCCCAGAACGTGCCGGTGGTGCGCGACGCCGAGATCGAGGCGCTGGTGCGCGATTACGCACGGCCGATCTTCAGGGCAGCGGGTTTGGCGAATGACGGCATCGACATCGTTCTGGTCAACGACCAGAGTTTCAACGCCTTTGTCACCGGGCGCCGGCTGTTCATCAACACCGGCGCGCTGATGACAGCCGAAACGCCCAACGAGATCATCGGCGTCATTGCCCACGAAGCCGGCCATATCGCCGGCGGCCACCAGCAGAAACTGCGCGACCAACTCGAACGCGCCAAGACGATGGCCATCATCGCGACATTGCTTGGCGCCGGTGCCATGGTCGCCGGCGCGACCACCAACAGCCGTGGCCTTGCCGGGGCTGGCATGGGCGTGGCGGCCGGCGGCGGCGAGATGGCACAGCGCAGCATCCTCGCTTACCAGCGCACCGAGGAGATGACGGCCGACCGCTCGGCGATCACCTATCTCAACGCCACCGGCCAGTCCGGCATGGGCATGCTGAAGACGTTCCACCGTTTCCAGACGGCGCTGTCGCTGTCGGGCGCGCAGGTCGATCCCTACCGGATCAGCCATCCGATGCCGCAGGACCGCATCGCCAATCTTGAAGTGCTGGTCAAACAGAGCCCCAATGTCGACAAGCTCGACCCGCCCGCACTGCAGCAGCGTCATGACATGATGCGGGTGAAGATCGCCGTCTACATGGAAGGCCAGGCCGCCGCGTCGCGGCTGATGCGAAAGATGCAAGGGACCCTCGCCGCGCAATATGGCGATGCCCAGTCGACCTACCTGTTCGGCAATATCGCCGCCGCGCTCACCAAGACCAATGCACTGATCAAAGCGCAGCCGAAGAATGCTTACTTCCAGGAACTGCGCGGCGACATCCTGATGAAGGCCAACAAGCCCAGGGATGCGGCGGAAGCCTATGCCAAGGCAGTCAGCCTCGATCCGGCACGCTCCGGCCTGCTGCCGGTGTCCATGGGCCAGGCACTGATGGCCGTCGGCACGCCCGACTCTCTCAAAAAAGCCGTCGTGCAGATCAACAACGGCCTCGGGCGCGACAAGGAAAACTCAGCCGGGTATCGCTACCTGGCACAGGCCTATGGTGAGTTGGGCGACATACCGGGCGCCGAACTTGCCACCGCCGAGGGCCATTTCTATTCTGGTAACTACAAGGATGCGAAGATTTTCGCCATGCGGGCGCAGCAGCAGATGAAACGCGGCGAGCCGCGCTGGCTTCGCGCTCAGGATATCATAAACTACAGGTCATCAAGCAAGATCAAGTGAACCTTCCGGTCGCGCGCTGCGACATAGCCAGACCGAAAAACAGGTAAAAGGAACAGGAACGATGAAAAAAGCACTGCTGCTGGGCACCACGGGGGTTGCGGTCGCTGTTGCCATGCTGGCTTTCGGATTCGTGGCTGGAAGCCCACAAATTGCCAGGGCTGGTACCGCGCAGCCCGTCGAGACGGCTGCGGCCGACACCAAGATCGACCGCGCCGAGGTCGAAGGCATCATCCGCGACTATCTGTTGAAGAACCCGGAAGTCCTTCTGGAGGTCCAGGACGCGCTTGAGGCCAAGCAGCAGGAAGAGCAGCGCATCGCCCACCTCGGTGTGATCAAGAATGCCAAGGACCAGATCTTCAACTCCGCCTTCGACGGCGTTGTCGGCAATCCGAACGGCAAGGTCACCATCGTCGAGTTCTACGACTACAATTGCGGCTTCTGCAAACGCGCCATCGACGACATGCGGGCACTAACCAAGTCCGATCCGGAGTTGCGCTTCGTGCTCAAGGAATTCCCCATCCTGGGACCGGATTCGCAGAAGGCGAGCGTCGTCTCGATGGCCTTCCACCTGATGCACCCGGAGAAGTACGGCGAGTTCCACAATGCGCTTCTCGGCGGCCAGGGGCGCGCCACCGAGGCGGCGGCTTTCAAGGTCGCGCTGTCGCTCGGTGCCGATGAAGCGGTGCTGCGCGAGAAAATGAAGGACCCGACAATCAACGAGGCCCTCGCCAAGACCTATGACCTTGCCAACAAGTTGGCCATCACCGGAACGCCGTCCTATGTGGTCGGCAATGAGGTGGTGTTCGGGGCGCTCGGGCAGGAAGTGCTGGCTGAAAAGATCGAGGCGGCGAAGGCCGCGCTCTGATCTTGCTCGCGAGCAAATTTCTCACGGCCACATTTCCGCCGGTTGTGGACAGTGAAAGAACACACTTGCGCTCTTTCCGCGGGCGGCTATGCCCATTATAGAGGGCCCAGCGCGCCGGCTTGATGTCGGCGCCGGGAAAGGTCGGCTTTTTTGAAAACGGTTTTCGTCCTGAACGGTCCCAATCTCAACGCGCTCGGCAAGCGTGAGCCGGGCATCTATGGCGGCAAGACGCTTGCCGCGATCGCCGACGACTGCAAGCAGGCAGGTACGGCGCTGGGGCTCGAGATCGATTTCCGCCAGTCGAACCATGAGGGCGACCTTGTCGACTGGATCCAGGAAGCCGGCGACAAGGCAGTCGGCATCGTCATCAATCCAGGCGCCTACAGCCACACCTCGATCGCCATCCACGACGCCATCCGCGCCATAGCGCCGCTGCCCGTCGCCGAAGTTCATCTTTCCAACATCCATGCGCGGGAACCATTCCGCCACGTCTCCATGGTCGCGCCGGTCGCCGTCGGCATGATCTGTGGCTTTGGGCCGCTCGGCTACACGCTGGCATTGCAGGCGCTGGCAGCACGCCTATGACCGGCCAACAAACAGAAGGCTCGAAAATGTCGATAAAGAAGACCGGTGTTGACCAGCAGCTGATCCGTGATCTGGCGGGCATACTGAACGACACCAACCTGACCGAGATCGAGGTCGAATTGGGCGACCTGAAGGTGCGCGTCTCGCGGCAGGCGCCGGCAGTTCATGCGATCGCAGCGCCGCAGCCGGCCTATGCGCCGGCAGCAGCGCAAGCTGCCGCCGTTGCCGTGCCTGTTGTAGCAGACCTTTCCAAGAATGCGGTCACCTCGCCGATGGTCGGCACCGCCTATCTGGCGCCGTCGCCGGACGCCAAGGCGTTCATCGAGGTCGGCCAGAAGGTCAAGGAAGGCCAGACGCTGTTGATCATTGAAGCGATGAAGACGATGAACCAGATCCCCTCGCCGCGCACCGGTACTGTGACGGCGATCCTGTTCGAGGATTCGCAGCCGGTCGAATATGGCATGCCGCTCGTCGTGATCGAGTAGAGCGGGCCTGATGTTCCAGAAGATCCTCATCGCCAATCGCGGCGAAATCGCCCTCCGGGTCCTGCGCGCCTGCAAGGAACTCGGCATCCAGACGGTGGTGGTGCATTCGACCGCCGACGCCGACGCCATGCATGTGCGGCTCGCCGACGAGAGCGTCTGCATCGGGCCGCCGCCATCGCGCGACAGCTATTTGAACATCCATCAGATCGTCGCCGCCTGCGAAATCACCGGCGCCGACGCTGTGCATCCGGGCTACGGCTTCCTGTCGGAGAACGCCAAGTTCGCCGACATACTGGCTGCCCACAACATCACCTTCATCGGCCCGACCGGCGACCACATCCGCATCATGGGTGACAAGATCGAGGCCAAGCGCACGGCAAAGCGCCTCGGCATTCCGGTGGTGCCAGGTTCGGACGGCGCCGTCACCGATCAAAAGGAAGCCAAGCGCATTGCCGCCGAGATCGGCTATCCCGTGATTATCAAAGCATCCGCGGGTGGTGGCGGGCGCGGCATGAAGGTCGCCCTTACCGAGGCTGACCTCGAGATCGCCTTGCAGACAGCAAGCACGGAAGCCGGTGCGGCCTTCGGCGACGATGCCGTCTACATCGAAAAATACCTGGAAAAGCCGCGCCACATCGAAGTGCAGGTGTTCGGCGACGGCTTTGGCCGCGGCGTGCATTTCGGTGAGCGCGACTGTTCCTTGCAACGCCGCCACCAGAAGGTCTGGGAAGAGGCGCCCTCGCCGGCCCTCAATGCCGAAGAACGCGCCCGTATCGGCGGCATCTGCGCCAAGGCGATCGCCGATCTCGGCTATTCCGGCGCCGGCACGATCGAATTCCTCTACGAGAATGGCGAGTTCTATTTCATCGAGATGAACACGCGCCTGCAGGTCGAGCATCCGGTGACGGAAGCGATCACCGGCATCGATCTCGTGCACGAGCAGATCCGCGTCGCCTCCGGCGGCGGCCTCTCGGTGAAGCAGGAGGACATCAAGTTCAACGGCCACGCCATCGAATGCCGCATCAACGCCGAGGACCCGCGCACCTTCACCCCCTCGCCAGGCACGATCACCCACTTCCACACACCGGGCGGCCTCGGCATCCGCGTCGATTCCGGCGTCTATTCCGGCTACAAGATTCCGCCCTACTACGACAGCCTGATCGGAAAGCTGATCGTGCATGGGCGCAACCGCGTCGAGTGCATGATGCGGCTTCGCCGGGCGCTCGATGAATTCGTCGTCGACGGCATCAAGACGACGCTGCCGCTGTTTCGCGATCTCGTCGGCAATGCCGACATCGCCAATGGCGACTATGACATCCATTGGCTGGAAAAATATCTGGCCAAGGAAGAGTAACGCGGAAACGCGATGACCCGTCCCTACGCGCCCGGCTATCGCATCCCCACCGACCTTTTACTCAAGGCCTATGCCTCGGGCGTCTTCCCGATGGCCGAAAGCGCCAGCGACCCGGAGGTGTTCTGGGTGCGGCCGGAGACACGCGGCATCATTCCACTCGATGGTTTTCACGCGCCGAAAAGCCTGAAGAAAACGATCAAGAAGCACCCTTTCGACATCCGTTTCGATTTCGATTTCGAAGCCACGATCGACGGCTGCGCCGAAAAGCGCGCGGAACGGCGGTCGACCTGGATCAACGCGCCGATCCGGGAAGCCTATGTCGAACTGCATCGGATAGGGCATTGTCATTCGGTCGAGGCGTGGCGCGAGGACCGGCTGGTCGGCGGTCTCTATGGCGTATCGCTTGGCCGGGTGTTTTTTGGCGAGAGCATGTTCGCCCGGGAGACGGACGCCTCCAAGACCTGCCTTTTTTATCTCGTCGAGCGATTGAAGGCGCGCGGCTTTGTTCTGCTTGACACACAGTTCACCACCGAGCACCTCAAGCGCTTCGGCGCGGTCGACGTGCCGCGCGGCAAATATGAGAAGATGCTGGCCGACGCGCTGAAGGGCGAGGCCGTATTCTATCCCTGACGATTGAGCCCCTTACTTCCCGGCAGCGGCTTCTATCGGCGTCTGCGCATGGAACATCATCTTCCAGCCGTTGACGCGATGGACATAGCCGGTGCTGACCAGGGCCGCGTAAGGTTCGCCGTTCTCGCGTGTTGCATGCGCCTCGTAAGTCAGCATGACGATGTCGCTGCCCGGCTCGATAATACCCTTGAGATCGATCTTCAGGTCCCGCCAGCGGTTGGGCTTGGTTGCGGTCTTGGCGAGATCGGCATTGTCCATCGCCTTGGCCATCTGCGGAAATGCCACTAGGCATTCGGTGTCGGCATTGGCCGCGTAGTAAGCCGAGTCACCCGTCCAGAAACCCTTTTCGAGTTCCAGAAGATCCTTTTTGCTGGCTGTGATCCGCTTGCTGTCTGACACCGAAAGGCCCTCCTGCGCATTGGTGCGCGGTCATCCTTGGTCCAACGCTTGGTGGCCAGGACGGTTCCGGAGGATCAGTTGGTGTCGGTCGTATCGGGTTCCGAAGCGTCCGGCTCGGTCACATCCGGCTCTGTGAGGTCCGGAGCGGTCGTGGGCTTCGGCTTGGCGGCGGCCGGCTTGGGTGCCTCGGCTTTGGTTCCGTCAGCCTTGGCGCCATCGGGCGCCGGTACATCCGACTTCTGCTTGCAGGCCTTCAGCCAGACGTCATAGACGGCATGCTCGACAGCGTTGAGCCCGGGACTTTCGGCAAACATCCAGCCGGTGAAGATGCGGCGGATCTTGCGGTCGAGCGTGATCTCGTCGACCTCGACGAAGGAATCCGTCTTCGGCTCCTCGGTCTGCGGCCGCGAATAGCAGACGCGCGGCGTGACCTGCAAAGCGCCAAATTGGACCGTCTCGTCGATATAGACATCGAAGGTGATGATGCGGCCTGTGATCTTGTCGATGCCGGCAAACTCGGCAATGGGATTGGTGACCCGTTCCGCTCCCGCAGGCGGCGCCGGCGCCGGCGCGGCGGGTTCAGGCGAAGCCGCGAAGGCCGTGGTGCTGACGGCAAGGCCGGCGGCTACCGTCAGGCCGCCCATCGATGTCAGGCTGAAAAAGCTCATATAGGGGTACCGGTGGTTCGCGCCCGGGTGATTCTATTGATCGCCAAGGCTAGTCGGCGTTTTCTGATCAGCAAGCAGCTAAACACCAATTGTGGCGATAAAGGACCGGCTTGCACCCTGTCGTTACGACCCGGGTGTCCAGGCGTCGTAGTCGCCGGTGACCTGCGGGCGGTGCTGATTGGTCAGCACCGAACCCTTCGGACGATAGGCTGCCGGAGTGCCGGTCAAATTGGGCTGATGCGACTTCTGCCAGTCGCGTGACTTGTAGTCCTCGCTCGACGGCGCGACGTCGACCCGGTGATGGATCCAGCCGTGCCAGCCGGGCGGGATCGCGGAAGCTTCCGAATAGTTGCGGTAGATGACCCAGCGGCGCGTGCGGCCTTCCGAATCGATGCCGCCCTCGTAGTAGACGTTGCCGGTTTCGTCCTGGCCGACCCTCTTGCCATGCCGCCAAGTGTGCAGGCGCGTTCCCAACGTCTGGCTGTTCCACCAGGTGAAAAACTGCGTAAGAAAAGTCTTCATCACAAAACCCTCGCGCCGGCGGCGCCCGTTTCCTGCTTATGGCGTCAGGCCTTCGGGAAGGCAAGGGTTTTGCCACAGGGAGCGTGCAAATGGCTTGCCAGAAACCCGACACAAGCCCGTGATCCTTCCGGGCGGCTGGATGGGCGCTTGCCAAGCCTTTGCGGTCTTTCTAAAGCTCTGCGCGCCATGCGGGGTATCCAACCCGGCTGCAGGCCGAAGAGGTGACGATTGGCCACGGAATTGCCGACCACCGACATCCGCATCAGCACTGAGGCGATTCGCCGCCGCAAGGGCGGCACGCCGATTGTCTGCCTGACCGCCTATACCTACCCCGTCGCCCGTCTGCTCGACGACCATGTCGACCTGCTCCTGGTCGGCGACAGCGTCGCCATGGTGCTGCATGGCCACAAGACGACGCTGGGCGCCTCGCTGGAGATGATGATCGCGCATGGGCAAGCGGTGATGCGCGGCTCGGCCAGGGCCTGCGTCGTCGTCGACCTGCCGGCTGGAACCTATGAGGATTCGGCAGCACTTGCCGTTGCCTCGGCGCGGCGGGTCGTCGACGAGACCGGTTGCCAGGCGGTGAAACTCGAAGGCGGCGTCGACATGAACAGGCAGATCGCGGCCATCGTCGATGCCGGCATTCCGGTCATGGGACATATCGGCCTGCAGCCGCAATCGGTCGAGAAGGACGGCGGCTACAAGATCAAGGGCCGCACCGAGGAGGCTGTTGCGGCATTGCTTCGCGATGCGCTCGCCGTCGAGAACGCCGGGGCTTTCTCGGTGGTCATCGAAGGCACGGTCGAGACAGTCGCCGCCGATATCACCCGCCGCATCGCCATTCCAACCATCGGCATCGGCGCCAGCAGCGACTGCGACGGCCAGATCCTGGTCATCGACGACATGGTCGGGCTCACCGTCGACCGCGTGCCGAAGTTCGTCAAGGAATATGCCGATCTGCGCGGCGTGATCGCGCATGCCGCCGAAACCTATGCAGCGGAGGTGCGAGGCCGGACATTCCCCGGCCCCGGCCATGTCTTTTCGGCGGCAAAGAGCAGGGATGACGCATGAGCCAGCCCGTCGTCGTCGACAGTGTTGCCGCACTTCGCGCGCAAATCCATGACTGGCGGCGCGATGGCCTCCGTGTCGCCATGGTGCCGACCATGGGCGCGCTGCATGACGGGCACATCTCGCTGGTCAGGATTGCACTCGAACGGGCCGATCGCTGCGTCATATCGATCTTCGTCAACCCGACGCAGTTCGCGCCGAGCGAAGATCTCGACAAATACCCGCGCCAGCTCGCCCGCGACCTCGATCGGCTGGGCGTGGCAAAGGCCGACCTTGCCTTCACACCGACGGTTGGCGAGATGTATCCCGTCGGCTTCGCCACGAAAATCTCGGTCGGTGGCCCCTCAGCCGGGCTCGAATCGGACTTTCGGCCGACCTTTTTCGACGGCGTCGCTACCGTGGTGACAAAGCTCCTGCTGCAGGCAACGCCTGACTGTGCGGTCTTTGGCGAGAAGGACTACCAGCAGCTTTGCGTCGTCAGACAGCTCTGCGGCGATCTCGACCTGCCCGTCGAGATCATCGGCGCACCGACGATACGCGACGCGCATGGTCTCGCCATGTCGTCACGCAATGCCTATCTCGACGAAACCGAACTCAAGATCGCCCGCCAGTTCAACGTGATATTGCGCAACACGGCAGTGGCCCTGGCGGCAGGCGCAGACCGGAGCGACGCAACCGAAGAGGCCAGCCGCGCCCTCATCGCCGCCGGCTTCCAAAAAGTCGACTATGTCGAGGCACGCGAAAGCCTGACGCTTGCGCCATGGCGTCGAGACCGCGAAGGGCGCCTGCTCGCGGCCGCTTGGCTCGGCAAGACCAGGCTGATCGACAATGTCGAGGTTGCCTCTACCTAAAGCGAAGGCTTGTTCCTCCGGCCGACCACAGGTCGATGTGCCCGCACTTCTTCCAGGTCGACGGTATTGCGGCGGATTCCTGCCGCGCCTACCTCTCGCTCTTTTGTCCGCCGGCCCTGACGATCAGGTGTCCCGCGACGATCCCAACCACTCCGGCAAAGGCTTTCACAAGTGCATCGATGAGGCGTGCGTGACGGCCTGGATCAATGATCTGCAGCAATTCCAGCATGCCGGCGGTCACAGCCACAAAGATCACGGCTTGATACAGTCGGTTGGGGAAGCCGAGCGCCAGGGCGAAGCCCAACAGAACATAAGCCAAGGCACGCTCAACATTCGCTTCGGCGATGTGCGGCCGCATCTGGATCGGCGACGAGGTCGCGAAAATGATGATGGCGAGCAGCGCCAACGCTGCGGTGCGAGACAGTTTGGTCATCCCCTTGCATATCCGTCGTGAGCCGGCACAGCAAATGCCGGGATGACGCATGGCCGAATCGCTGCCGCCACGCGGTGTTGCCCGCCAGTCGCCTTCCTCGCGCTATTCCTCGGTTGGCATGTACAGCTACGTCAACCGGATGCCGCTCCAGCCCGGCCCGGTGACCGGTTGACGATAAAAAGCCCAGGCGGCAGCCTATCCGAGCGGCTTCTCGAAACTCAGCGTCGTCGGCCTTGAAGTCTCATGGGATTCTCCGGCGGTGCCGACGGGCAAAAACCTCATCGATCGGTAGAAGGCGATGGCGGCGCCATTGGCCTCCTCGACCTCGACGCGTAGCGTTTGGGCTTCCGGGAAACTGGCTTCGACCTCGTCGAGCAGTGCTTGCCCGACCCCGCGCCTTTGGCAGTCCGGATGGACATAGAGCTGGTTCAACAGGATGACTTTCGCATCCGCGGTGGCGGCGGCGAAAGCCATGCCGCCGATGCGCTTGCCGTCATCGGCCACCAGGAATTCCGAATTCGGCCTTGTCAGCCCCGAGCGGAGCGAAGCGATCGAGTGCCATTCATCGGTGATCTCGGTGACTTTGGCAGCCCCATAAATGGCGTCATAGGTCGCATGCCAGGTTTCGACCAGGAGCGTCCGCACAGCGGCAAGGTCGCCCTCTCCGGCAGTGCGGACGAACACGGCCCTACTCGATGCCCAGCTTGGCCTTGACGAGGTCGTTGACGGCTTGCGGGTTGGCCTTGCCGCCGGTCGCCTTCATCACCTGGCCAACGAACCATCCGGCCATGCTCGGCTTGGCGCGCGCCTGTTCGACCTTGTCCGGGTTGGCGGCGATCACCTCGTCGACGGCCTTCTCGATGGCGCCGGTGTCGGTGACCTGCTTCATGCCACGGCTTTCGACCAGCTGACGCGGATCGCCGCCCTCGTTCCAGACGATCTCGAACAGGTCCTTGGCGATCTTGCCGGAGATGGTGCCATCCCTGATCAGATCGATGACCGCGCCGAGCTGGTCGGGCGAAACCGGAGCGTTTTCAATGTCTTTTCCGGCCTTGTTCAATTGTCCGAGCAGATCGTTGATGACCCAGTTGGCGGCGAGCTTGCCGTCGCGGCCGGCGGCCACCTTCTCGAAATAATCGGCGATCGGCTTTTCCGACACCAGGATCGACGCGTCATAGGTAGACAGGCCGAGCGTCGCGATCAGCCGCGCCTTCTTGTCGTCGGGCAGTTCCGGCAATTCCTTGGCCAGCGCATCGACATAGGCCTGGTCGAATTCCAGCGGCAAAAGGTCCGGATCGGGGAAATAGCGGTAATCGTGCGCCTCTTCCTTGGAGCGCATCGAGCGCGTCTCGCCCTTGACGGCGTCGAACAGCCGCGTCTCCTGGTCGATCTTGCCGCCATCCTCGAGAATGGCGATCTGCCGGCGCGCCTCGTAGTCGATGGCCTGGCCGATGAAGCGGATCGAGTTGACGTTCTTGATCTCGCAACGCGTGCCGAACTCGCCGCCCGGCTTGCGCACCGAGACGTTGACGTCGGCGCGCATCGAACCTTCGTCCATGTTGCCGTCGCAAGTGCCGAGATAACGCACGATGGTGCGCAGCTTGGTGACATAGGCCTTGGCTTCGTCGGCCGAGCGCATATCGGGCTTGGAGACGATCTCCATCAGCGCCACGCCGGAGCGGTTGAGATCGACATAGGACATGGTCGGATGCTGGTCGTGCATCGATTTGCCGGCATCCTGCTCCAGATGCAGCCTCTCGATGCCGACCTCGATGTCCTCGAATTCACCCTGGCGGTCCGGGCCGACCGAGACGATCACCGTGCCCTCGCCGACGATCGGCTGCTTGAACTGCGAGATCTGGTAGCCCTGCGGCAGGTCGGGATAAAAGTAGTTTTTCCGGTCGAAAACCGACTTGTGGTTGATCTGCGCCTTCAGTCCAAGGCCGGTGCGGATCGCCTGCTTGACGCATTCCTCGTTGATGACGGGCAGCATGCCGGGCATGGCCGCATCGACCAGGCTGACATTGGCGTTGGGCGCCGCGCCGAAGGCGGTCGAAGCGCCGGAAAACAGCTTTGCTTCCGAAGTGACCTGCGCATGGACCTCAAGACCGATGATAATCTCCCAGTCGCCGGTGGCGCCGGGGATCAGGCGTTTCGCGTCGGGCGTGCGGGTATCGATGAGGGACATGTAAAACCTGTTGCGTATCGATCTGGTGCCTTGTTTGCAGAATGCAAACGGACAGCGACTTTCGCTAGTCCAAACAGCCAAAAGAGACAAGCGCAAAGCCGTCGACTGGCATTTTCCGCCACCTTCAGCTAAATGCCTCTCCATTCCAATGGAGAGTGGATGTCCACTTACGCTCAGTCCCGGTAAGGCCCTGGCCTCCTAGCGAGGCAGGGCAGAAAACCTGAAACCCCGTGCCGCGAAGCTTCGCGGCGGCGGCATTTTTGTTTTCCCGGAAACTCTCCCATGGATATTTCGCGCATAGAACAGCGCATCCTGCACCTGCTCGCGCAGGGCGGACGCATTGAAGTCGAAAAGAACGAGAAAAAGCGGATCGCCTCCGTCAAATGCCTGACCCGTGACGGCTGGCACTATCCGGGCGTCGATCTCGACCTGTTTCGAAAGCTGAAGCGCAAGAAGGCGGTTTCTTCGTCGGGTAGCGGACCTTACCGCATCACCCGGCGCGGGCTGGAACTCGTCCGTTCCGAACTCGACAACAGGTAGAATACGCTCCGCCGGTCGGTCCTCCGGCCGGCGGTTCCCTTCACGGCTCAGGCGGTGGCGATGTAGGCCCTGATCTCGTCGGCCTCGCGCTCGACATCCTCGATGCGGCGCTTGACCACGTCGCCGATGGACACGATGCCATCGAGCATGCCGTCCTTTTCCACCGGCAGATGGCGGAAGCGGCCTCGGGTCATGATCTCCATCACCTCGTTGACGGTATGGTTTTCGTTGCAGATCTTCACCTTCGGCGTCATCGCCGAACGCACGGCGATATCGAGCGCGGCTCCGCCTTCGCGGGCGACAACCCGCACGATGTCGCGCTCCGAAAGGATGCCGACGATCTTGCGATCGCCATTGGTGATCACCAGCGCGCCGATCTTGTGTTCGGCCAGGATACGGATGGCTTCGCTCAGCTTTTCGTTTGGCCCGAGCGTGAACACGTCATGGCCTTTTCTCTCGAGAATTGCCTTAACCGTCATGGCGTCCTCCTCTGCTTTGCCTGCCGGTTCCTGCCCTGACCGGCCTTCACATAAGAGTGAACATCGTGCGCCGTGATCGGTTGCATTTCAAGTGCGGTAGTCGGTCGTCTCCCACTCGGCCGCCTGCCATCGCCTGTCGAACCAGCGCAGGCCGAAGAAGCCGGCGGCGAAGCCGCCAATGTGGGCCTCCCAGGCGATCTGGCCGTCTACCCCCGGGGCAAAGCCGAGAAGGCCGGTGGCGAGGTTGATTATCATCCATATGGCGAGGAAGATCACGACGCCGCGCAAGCGCAATACGAATGCGATCGGCAGCACGGGGCCGGCGAAGGCGGCCTTGCCGGCCGAGCGGTCGGTGTGAAAACCAAAACGCGCCGCGGCCCCCATCATGCCTGATATCGCGCCGGAAGCGCCGACCAGCGGCGCCTCTCCGTAAGGATGCACCGCCCAGAACAGCGCGACCGAGGCCAACCCGGTCACGGCAAAGAAGAGCGCGAACCAGAACGTGCCCAGACGATTTGCCAGCGGTGAACCGAAAGCAGCTAGCCACACCATGTTGATGGCAATGTGGGCAAAACCACCATGCATGAAAGCATAGGTGAAGGGGCGGGAAAACAGGAACCAGTCGAAGCCGTATTGGCCGGTGTAGAGAACAGGGATGAAGGCCCCGTCATACAGCAGTGTCATCTGCTGGGATTCGGTCAGCACATATTGCTGCAACAGGTAGACGACCACGCAGATGCCGATTATCGCCAGCACGACGGGCGGCAGATTGAACACCGGCTCGCGCCGGGGCTCGGGTGCGCCCTCGACCGGGTCGGCTTCCGGGGGAGTTACCGGTTCACTCATTTGAAATTGCACTCACTGCGGGATTCGAGATTCGAGCATCTAGATCACCGCGGACCGAACAGCAAACCGCGAATCGCTGGGCGCGAATCAAAAAAGAAGCCGTTCAAGGTTTCCCTTGAACGGCTGGTCGAGCCCCCTGCTCCCCTAAAACTCTTGACTGAAGTGCTGCCGATCGTCGTGAAACGACCGCTTCTGGAGTGGTTTTTAAGTGCCACGGGGCTGGCTTCGATGCAATGTAAACCACTTGTTAACCTTAACGGCCCCGACCCGTGAACAAGTGTTAACGACGCTGGCACGCTTCCTGCTCCGCAACGCATGTAGGTCATCGGAGGGCGCCCTTCTGTTCACCGATGGGACATCAGACGACAGATTGCGCGGAGCAGCATAGCATGAACCAGAACGGATCGATCACGCTGTTCCAATATTGGAACCGCCTGCGTGATGGACGCCCTGCCCCGAAGCGTTCGGAGGTCGAGCCGGCCGACATCAAGTCGCTGCTGGCCGACACCTTCATCCTGGAACGGGACACGCGCGGGCAAGCCGTATTCCGGCTCGCCGGCACAAGGCTTTGCGCCTGCTATGGCCGCGAGCTCAAGGGGTTCTCCTTTCCCTCGCTGTGGCGCGAGAAGGATCAGCGGCTCGTTTCGCGGCTGATCCATGGCGTCTTCGACCAGAAATCGGTGGTGCTCATCAGCTATGAGGGCTTCAGCCGCAACGGACGCTCCAACAGGTTCGAGCTGCTTGCCCTGCCGCTTGACGGCGGCGTCGAAAATCCGCGCTGCCTGGGCGTCATCAGCGCCGTGGAGAAGCCCTTCTGGCTGGGCGCCGACCCGATCACCGACGCGTTGATCGATTCGATCCGCGTCATCGATCCGGAGAAGGAGCTGCTGAACAACCGCCCGGCGATCGATGTTCCCTCGCTCGTTCCCGATGAACTCGGGGCACCCGAGACGATCTCCGCGCTCGGCCGGGCGCGCCGCATCCGCCATCTCGTCGTCTTCGATGGCGGGCGCGAGGAATAAGTCCGCAATCTCGCGGCTTGCTGCATGTCGCCCGAAACTGCACAGCGGTTTTGGGACAACGACATGCATAAAAAGGAAAGCCCTGAAGCGCCCACTTTTCCCCTTTGTTAACCTGCTTTGTTGTACTTCTGCGATGAAGTTCCTCGCATCGACGCGTGGGATGCCAAACGGGGTGTAGGCAGACATGAGGTCAGCGGCGGTCGACTACGCGCCGTCCCAAGCTGAAAGGCGTAACTTTCAGCGCGTCCGGGTCAAGATATACGGGCGCTTCATGCTGGAAGACCGCACCGAGCATCCCTGCCAGGTCGTCGACATGTCACCGGGCAATGTCGCGTTTCGCACCGACCGCAAAGGCATGCCCGGCGAAAAGATCATCGCCTACATCGATCATATCGGCCGCATCGAAGGTGTCGTCACGCGCACCTTGCAGGACGGTTTCGCGATGACCGTCATCGCGTCGGATCGCAAGAAGGACAAGCTTGCGGCGCAATTGACCTGGCTTGCCAACAAGCACGAACTCGACCTGCCGGAGGACCGCCGCCACGAGCGCGTCGCGCCACGCAATCCGACCAGCGTGCTGCAGCTCACCGACGGCCGTCAGTACCAGTGCCGTATCATCGACCTGTCGCTTTCCGGCGCCGCGATCGAGATCGACGTCAAGCCGGCGATCGGCGTCCAGGTCATGCTCGGCACCATGCGCGGGCAGGTCGTGCGCCATTTCGAAGACGGCGTCGCAATAGAATTCGCCGTCATCCAGCGCCCCGAGACGCTCGATTCCGAATTCAACACGCCGCGCGCCTGAGCAGGCCCGACAGCACCACTCCATGAACCCGGTCCTTGCGGCCGGTTTTTTGTTTTTACGCCCCGTGACCAGCGCGCTTCGGCTGCTCCCGGAAAGGCCTGAGTGACATCAATGCACGAGAGCAGAGGCCTCAAAACCCCAAACAAGTTAATACTCAAATAATTCAAATTTTACGTTTATTCTACTGGCGTTTTACTCAATATCTACTTCGCGCTTTTGCCTCAAATAAATCCACATGTGGCAATGTCTCCTTCGAACGGGGAGACTACAACAATGAAGAAAACGAGGGGCAAGCTGTTGCTGGTGGCAATGGCGATGCAGCTTTCCGCTTGGGGGTCAGCATATGCCGCGGGACCGGCCTATATGCACACCGGCGGACGCACCACGCAGCCTGTTGGCCACTATGAATTCTGCCAGCGCATAGCCGGCGAATGCAGCGAAAGGACCCCCAAGGGCGCGCCGGTCGAACTGACCCGCAAACTGTGGGCGACGATCGTCAACATCAACAATTCGGTCAACACCCGCATCAAGCCGCGCACCGACATGGAAAACTACGGTGTCGAGGAATACTGGGCCTATCCCGACAATGGCTATGGCGATTGCGAGGATTACGCGCTGGAGAAGCGTCGCGAATTGATGGCTGCGGGCGTGCCCGCCGGCAATCTGCTGATGACGGTCGCGCGCCAGCCGAATGGCGACGGCCACGCGGTGCTGACCGTGCGCACCAGCCTGGGGGAATTCATCCTCGACAATCTGGAAACCAAGGTGCTGTCCTGGACGGACACCGACTACACCTATCTCAAGCGCCAGTCAGATCAGAATTCCGGCGTTTGGGTGACGATCAACGATGGCCGCTCCGACGCGGTCGCCAGCGTCCGCTAAGGGCCGCCAATGCATGCCGCCCGAGAGTGCGCAGCGGTCTTGGGACGACGACAGGCATAAAACAGAGGTCAGGCGCGTCGCATGACTGCGAGGTGCTTCAGGAGAAACCCGGTCGAGTCCCCACCCTCCCCGTCCCCAACGACCGGGTCAAAGGAGCCGGCCCCGTCCCCGGGCCGGCTCCGCCATTTCTGGAATTAACTCATTGAAATCGTGATCGATGTCACGATTCCAACAGCGTTGATTTCTGTTTGCTGCGTACCTCTGCTACAACAGCAAAGTAGCGCGAACCTCGGTTCAGCGATGGTTTCACCGGCTATAGTTCGAAACTCGCGATCGCGCCAACTGCAGGAAGTGTCGCATGCCGACCGAACCTCGATCACCGCGCCTCGCGGTTCTTATCGACGCCGACAACGCTTCCGCCAAGATTGTCGACGGTCTGTTCGAGGAGATCGCGAAGATTGGGGAAGCCAGCGTCCGCCGCATCTACGGTGACTTTTCAAATGCCCGATCGAAGGGATGGGCTGACGTCTTGTCGAAGCATGCGATCATCCCGCAGCAGCAGTTCGCTTATACCGCCGGGAAGAACGCATCCGACATCACATTGGTGATCGATGCCATGGACCTGCTCCATAGCGGTCGCTTCGACGGTTTCTGTCTGGTTTCTTCCGACAGCGACTTCACCAGGCTCGCCGCCCGCATTCGTGAACAGGGCGTCGATGTATTCGGGTTCGGCGAGCAGAAAACTCCGGAAAGTTTCCGGCAAGCATGTCGCCGGTTCATCTACACCGAAAATCTTCTTCGTGGCGCTGCGAACGTTCTGGATACCGCGCCTGTGGCCAAGCCGCTCCAATCGCCCAGCGCTGCTATGCCCATACTCAAGAAAGTCATTGGCCAGATGGACAGCGAGGATGGCTGGGTGTTGCTCGGCACCTTCGGAAAACAGCTGTCAAACCTGTTTTCAGATTTTGATCCCCGCACCTACGGATTCAGCAAACTGAGCGACCTGGTGAGGAGTACAGACGCATTTGAGATCGACACCCCCAAGGGTGGAGGCATGCGAATACGGACCAAGCCTTCGGCTGGAAAAAAAGTAAAAAACAAAGCCGCGTAGCGGTGGCCAGAGGATCACAGGTCCCACCGAGCGCATCAGAACATCCCGGCCGCCTTTCCACAGGCAGAAGATCGAGGCACTATAGGCCGTTGGTTTCGCCTTCTGGATCACCGCGATGTTGGAAATCCCGGAAGATCGGCGCGAGCGTCATCGCCTGTTCAAGGCGATCGACGATGCCTTCAAGGCCGGCGATTTCGAAGGCCTCGGCGTAGCCCTGGGCGGCTCTTCCCGCTGGTTCGACGAGCGCATGCCGTTCGAATTCGGCCTCGGCCATCCGCTGGAATATGCCATCTATTGGAGCCCCGCCCGCTTCATCTCGACCTTGCTCGATGCGGGCTCGGATCCGAATTACCAGGATCACGGCGGGTTTCCGTCCATCATTGCGGCGCTGTCCACCGACCGGGCGGACAGGCTGGACATCGTGCGGGCGTTGATCGACGGCGGTGCTGACCCCAACATGCGGGGCGTGAACGACTGGACGCCACTTCACTATTCGGTGGCAATCCGCAGTGTCGATGCGATCCGCCTGCTTTTGGCGGCTGGCGCCGACCCGGCGCTCGAAACCCGCATCGATGACTACAGGACAGCCATCGAGGAAGCCGAGATTGCCGGCTTTGAAGCCGGTGCTTCATTGCTGCGCGATGCGATGGCCGGGCGCAGCTCTGACGGACAGTAAGTTGGGGCGCTACGAAACCACCGCCTGCAAATGCCAGGCTGACCTCAGACCTTCTTCAACCCCATCTTGAAGCGCTTGCCGTTGGCGACATAGTGCGCCGCCGACCCGCGCAACCTTGCCACGACCACGTCGTCCAGCACCCTGATCGCCTTGGCAGGCGAGCCGACGATCAGCGAATTGTCGGGGAATTCCTTGCCTTCGGTGACCAGCGCGCCGGCGCCGACCAGCGAATTTCTGCCGATTTTCGCGCCGTTCAGCACGATGGCGCCCATGCCGATCAGGCTGTTGTCGCCAATCGTGCAACCATGCAGCAAGGCGCGGTGGCCGATCGTGCAGCCCTCGCCGATGGTTAGCGGAAAGCCGGGATCGGTGTGCATCACCGTATGTTCCTGCACATTGGTGTCGGCGCCGATGACGATGGGCTCATTGTCGCCGCGAATGACGGTGCCGAACCAGAAGCCGGCGTTGCGGCCGACGCGCACGTCCCCGATCAGCGTCGCATCCGGCGCGATCCAGTTCGAGTCCGCATCCTCGAAGCTGGGCTCCGTTCCATCGATCGCATAAAGCGGCATTTCTGGTCTCCGAATCGTCTCACGCTGGCAATTCGGACCCTAGGAGACGGATCGTCCATGAGGCAATGGCGAGCACGACGACGCCCAGCGCCAAGGACCAGGCTATCGCCGTGCAGCCGCAGGACATCAGTGCGAGCGTCGAAATGCGGCGCTCGCGGCGGGCATCGATGGCATGGTTGACCAGCATGAAGGGCCCGGCACAGGCGGTGGCGAGCAGCGAGCGCAAGACATGTGACGGCGACACATAGGGTTCGGTGAACGCGACCTTGCGGCCCGACACCAGTTCCATGGCCGATCCGGCCAGCCCGCAGGCCGTCAGCCCGACGACAAAAGAGAAGAGTGTGAGTTCCATCGGTCCCATCTTAACTTTCCATTTACCATGAAATTGCACAGTCGTTCCATCAAGGCTGCAAGAGCCGTGCCGTGCGATGTGTGCCACCCGGGGACACCAAAGACGGACAGGCGGCCCGAGATCCGAGGACTGAGATGAAGCAGGCAGCGCTCGCCAACGGCCCCGAACTCGCGGTGGTCGATTCCAGGCTGATGAAGCGGGTGTTCTACGGGTTCGCGGCGCTGGCCCTGCTGTCGGTGGCGATCAGCCTTGGTGGCAAATGGTTCGGCCATTCGATCGCCATGGCCGGATACACCGACGACGCAACGCTCCACCAGGTGGTGATCGGCAACAATGTCATTGCCGTGCCGGCCAACGCCATCCGTTTCGCACAGGCCCGGCGCGACGGCATCGCCTCGCGGCTCGACCTCTATCTGCGCTATCCCCAAATGGACGGCTACAGCGAGGCCGCGCGCGACGATTTCAATCACAAGGGGACCGGCAAGAGCATCATCTTCCTGTCCTTCGAACAGCAGATGATGTCGCGTGACATGAGCGGCCGCTTCGCGCCGATCTACAGCGCGTTGATCACCCAGCCCGGCATTGCGGGACCTGGCGGCACGATGATGTACGGTTTCAATGAGAAATCAGGCTATCTGAACGAGGTGCTGGTTGTCGGCAAGCGCCCCGGCAAGGACCCGTTCGTGGCCCGTTGCCTGAGCGGGCCGAGCGCCGAGCAATCGCTGGCACCCTGCGAGCGCGACATCCAGGTCGGCGACCAACTCAGCCTCACCTATCGCTTCCCAAGGGAGTTTCTGGGGGATTGGCAGGCGCTCGACGCGGCAATCGCCACTGAAGCCACACGCGTCCTGAAAACAGGACATCAAGAAGGGAGATCCGGCTGGCCGGCCGCATTCGAGGCCGAGCCGACCGAGCGTTAAAGCGCGTCGCGTTCGAGCGGATTCAGGCGACGCGCTTTAGTCTTTGATTTCATGCATGTCGTCGTCCCAAAACCGGGGCCACTTTTGGGCGACATGCATTGGATTGCTGGCTCAGGCCAGATCGATGTCGAGGATCGCCATCGAAAAATTGTAGTCGCCGTCGTCCTCGTCCTTGAAGACGATGCCAAGGAATTCGTCGCCGACATAGACCTCGGCCGAATCGTCCTTACGCGGCCGTGCCTTGACCTCGATCTTGGGGTTCTGGAAGACGCGCTTGAAATAGGCGTCCAGCTTTCTGATTTCGTCCGGCTTCAACAGTCTTCTCCGATCATCGGGCTTGCTCGTTCGAACGCGCTTCTGGCACGTCGACAATGGCGATGTAAAGGCAAGCGGCCTGATAAGACGAGACAACCACCCACTCGTGCCCGCGGCCGGAATCCGACAGCAGGCGGCGGACCTGTGAAAGTCAGATGTCGAAGCTGACGACCTGATCCATCGTCTGCGACGGCAGAAGCTGGTCCATCTGGCGCGACGGCTGATCGCAGCCGGTCTCGCCGACGACGCGGGCCGGCACGCCGGCAACCGTCTTGTTGTGCGGCACTGGCGACAGCACCACCGAGCCTGCCGCGATCTTCGAGCAATGGCCGATTTCGATGTTGCCGAGGATCTTGGCGCCGGCGCCGATCAGCACGCCGTAGCGAATCTTGGGATGACGGTCGCCGCCGGCCTTGCCGGTACCGCCCAGCGTCACACCATGCAGGATCGACACGTCGTCCTCGATGACCGCCGTCTCGCCGACCACAAGGCCGGTGGCATGGTCGATAAAGATGCCCTTGCCGATGCGGGCAGCCGGATTGATGTCGGTCTGAAAGACCGAGGACGAGCGGCTCTGCAGATAGAGCGCGAAATCCTTGCGGCCCTGGTTCCACAGCCAATGCGCCAGCCGATGCGTCTGGATGGCGTGGAAACCCTTGAAATAGAGCACCGGCATGATGAAGCGGTCGCAGGCCGGATCGCGATCGTAATAGGCCTGGATGTCGACACGCACGGTCGTCGGCCAGTCCTTGTCGTCGGCCAGCATGGACTTGAACGTCTGGCGGATGAGATCGGAGCCGATGTCCTGATGGTCGAGCCGCTCGGCCAGCCGATGAATGACCGCTTCTTCCAGGCTGTCCTGGTTGAGGATGGTCGAATACAGGAACGCGGCGAGCAGCGGGTCGCGGTTCACCGCTTCCATCGCCTCGTCGCGGATCGAACGCCAGATCGGATCGACCGGCTGCAATGCGCTGTGTCGGGAAATGCTGATGCTGTTCATCGCCGTCTCGTCCTGCGCCCTGCCGGGCTTGCCTGTTGTGCTTGCCTGTTTTCTGGCCGCACATATAGGCCAAATCATAGCACGATTGAACTCAATTTTCCTTAGTGCATTGTCAAATGGATTTGGTTCGCGGGAATTCAAGAAGCCATGGAAAACGAACCCTTGATCGACGACGCGCTGAAAAGCGAGCTTTCGGGACTCTACCGGGCACAAGGCCGCCACTACCACAACCTTGCCCATATCCAGGCGATGCTAGCGCTGGCAGGCGACTATCGAGGGTCGCTCGGCGATCCCGAAGCCGTCGAAGCGGCGATCTGGTTCCACGATGCCATCTATGACAGCAAGGCCAAGGACAACGAGGCGCAAAGTGCTGCCCTTGCCGAAAAAAAGCTGGCGGGCCGCGTAGATCCTTCACGTCTCGACCGCATCAAGGCAATGATCGTTGCGACAGCCACGCACCAATTGCCGCCGTTCGACGACGCGACGGCCACGCGAGACGCAAGTCTTTTCCTCGACATGGATCTGTCGATCCTGGGTGCCGCGCCGGATGCCTTCGACGCCTATGAGCGCGCCGTGCGGCGTGAATACGCCTGGTTGGAGGAGCCGATGTGGCGGGCCGGACGCAGTGCGGTCCTGAAGAATTTCCTCGCCCGCCCGCACATCTTCCACACCGAAGCGTTTCGCCAGCGCTTCGAACCGCAGGCCCGGGAAAACATGGCGCGGTCATCGCAGGCCCTCACAAACAGCTAAGGGCAGTCAGGTAAAGGCGCCTATCGTCGATGCCAACATCGCCAGGATCGCTAGCCCTGCCATCACCGACAGCCCGTTGAGGATGATCCCCAGAAGGCCAAGCCCACGGCTGTCGTTCGAACGCACCAGCGCCATCACGCCGAAAACCGCGCCGGTGACATGCGCCAGCGGGGCGGCGAGCAGAAACACCGTCATGAAGAAACCGGTGGCGATGTTCTGCGCAAGTTTCGAGGCGTCGCTTGGGATCGCCACCAGGATGGTTATGGCAAGTGCCCCCGCGGCGAACGCCGACAATGCCAGTATAACCGAACGTTTGCCGAGTCTGGCTTGTGCCGCCGCAGCCGGCACGGCGGCCGTGCTTCGTCCCCATTGCGCCACTGTTGCCCACTCCCCTCGCCGTCCGCTTAGAGCGGATTTTCGGCATAGAACTCCAGCACGCGCTGCTTGAAGGTCTTGTCCCCGACGGCCAGCATATGGTCGCGGCCCTCGATGTGAAAGGCTCTGGCGTTCGGCATCAACGCTGCAAGCTCATCGGGCGAACCGCCAATGTCGTCGGTCGTGCCAACAGCGACCAGCGTCGGCTGGGCAATGCGGGCAATATCCTGCTCGCTCAGCAATTCCCGCGATTTGGCGATGCAAGCGGCCAAGGCACGGCGATCGCTGCGGGTCTGGTCGGCGAAGGCGCGAAACGATCGGCCGCGCGGATGGCTGGTGGCGGCCGGATCGTCGGCAAGCAGGGCTGCTGCAATGGGATCCCAATCGCCGACACCGTCGATCATGCCGATGCCGAGACCGCCAAAGACCAGCGTCGCCACCTTGTCCGGATCGGAGAGTGCCATGAACGCCGCGATGCGCGCGCCCATCGAATAGCCCATGACATGGGCGCGCTCGATGCCGAGATGATCGAGCAAGGCGGCGCCATCTGAGGCCATCTTGACCGGCGTATAGTCGGCCTCCTCATAACTCTTGGAGGACGAGCCGTGGCCGCGATTGTCGAAGGCGATGGCGCGGTAACCGGCATCGTTCAGCGTCTTGAACCAGCCGGGCGATACCCAATTGACATAATGGCTCGAGGCGAAGCCATGGATCATGAGCACCGGATCGCCCTCGCCCGATGCCGGCTGGCGGTCGAGGAAGGCAAGGTCGAAGCCGTCATGGGCGAAAAACTGCATCAGCGATCCCGCCTGCCCACTCAACCCGCACCGCCATTGGGCGCGTCGCCATTGTCGGCGGGCGGCATGCTCGGGCCAGACACTGTGCCTACGGCCGGATGGCGCAACAGGTCGCCATACTCGATGCCGTTCCTGGCGGCCGTGCCGGCCTTGAGTTCGAGCACGAAACGCACCGGCACACCGGGCGAAATAACGGCGTCGGATTGCGGCTCGCCGTGCTTGACCGCTCGGATCTTGCCGTCCTGGCCGACAAAGATCAGATCGAGCGGCATCGGCGTGTTGTGCATCCAGAAGCCAACCTGCTGCTGGACCTCGAAGACGAACAGCATGCCATGGTCGTCCGCCATGTCCTGGCGATACATCAAGCCGGCCTCGCGCTCGGCGGCGGTGTCGGCGACTTCAATGGAAAAGGAGCGATCGCCGCCTTTCGTCACCACGACCAGTGGCGCCGGATCGGCCGGAAGGATCATCGCTCGGCTGTCTGCCGAGGTTGGCTTTTCGGAATAGAAGTAAGCACTGGCGGCGACGACCACGGCAATTGCGGCGCATATCACGCCCGCAGTCAGCCAATTCCTATGAGCCATTCGAGATCCTCGGCCGGAAATCGTCCTAGTGCGAGACCGGCAAGGTCCCCATATCGGGGTGAATTTCGGCGGCCATAAGGCCTTTGTCGCCGCGTCCGAAACGAACCAGCACGACCTGCCCAGGCCGAAGCTCGGTGATGCCGTAGCGGCGCAAGGTCTCCATGTGGACGAAGATGTCCTCGGTGCCTTCGCCGCGGGTGAGAAAACCAAACCCCTTGGTGCGGTTGAACCATTTCACCAAGGCTCGTTCGAGACCGCTCTCCGGCGTCACCGCGACATGGGTGCGCTGCTCCTGCATCTCGGCCGGATGGACCGCCGTGGTGACATCCATGGAGAGCACCCGAAAGGCCTGCAATCCGCGGTCGCCCTGCTTGACGAGACAGACCACGCGCGCGCCCTCCAAGGCCGTCTGAAAGCCGTCCCTTCGAAGACATGTCACATGGAGGAGGATGTCGCCCGAGATGCCGTCATCCGGGAGGATGAAACCATAACCCTTGGCCACATCGAACCACTTGATGGCGCCGGCTACTTCGAGCAGGTCAGCGGTGTCGCCGCCTTCGTCACGCTGCAAGGCGTCGCCAAGGGTTCCGTCCCGCCCCGTGAAAGAGGCCTTTTCCCCCATAAGAATGCCCCCTGTTTTCAAGAACACCGCAACTGATTCTTGACACCAGATTAACACTGCGGCTTCCGGTGTGTGCAAGACCTGCCGTGCCTTTTTTCACGGTTCATTGGGGCAATACCGGATTTGTTCTTTGCCGGCATTGCGCACTGCCGCATGATTGCCCTTTGACAGGGCCGACCCTATGTTGCACCGCAACGCAATTTATCGAGGAAATCACATGCGCTATCTGCACACCATGATCCGCGTCGCCGACATCGACGCCTCGCTTGATTTCTACTGCAACAAGCTCGGCCTCAAGGAAGTGCGACGCTACGAAAACGAACAAGGCCGCTTCACGCTGATCTTCCTCGCGGCCTCCGAAGACGAGCAAAGCGGCATCGCCGACAAGGCCCCGCTGGTCGAACTGACCTACAATTGGGATCCGGAAGACTACAAGGGCGGGCGCAATTTTGGCCACCTCGCCTATGAGGTCGACGATATCTACGCCACCTGCCAGCATCTGATGGACAATGGCGTCATCATCAACCGGCCACCGCGCGACGGCAACATGGCCTTCATCCGGTCGCCGGACGGCATCTCGATCGAGCTTTTGCAAAAAGGCCCGGCCAAGGCCAAGGCCGAACCGTGGGCCTCGATGGCGAACACCGGAAGCTGGTAAAGCAGCTCCGGGCGAAAAATCGCCGACAGCCTTTGGCATTCGGCAACAGCACGCCTATCTGTCGGACTGTCGGGCCGGCCTTGTGTCGGCGCACTGTCGTGCAATTGGGCGCCTGCCCTCCTGGAGAATCCGCTCATGCCGACCAGCCGAGCCGACGTCACCACCGAACGTGCCAGCCGCTACCTGCAGCAGCTGTGCAAGCACTGGGCGCACAAATTCGCGGTCGAGTTCGATCCCACCCACGGCACGATCGATCTCTCAATGGGCCGCATAGTTCTGGACGCATACGCGAGCGCCCTTCATGTCGTGGTGAGGACTGACGAGGGCGGATCGCTCCAGCGCCTGGAAAGCGTCGTCGCCGATCACATCAAGCGCTTTGCTTTCCGCGAAGAACTGACCTTCGAATGGAAACCCGCCCCGGCAGCCTAATTTAGGCGGCAACTTACTTCCCGCCGGCCTGAGCGGCCATCGCCAGCAGCGCCAGCACCGAGCGCCAGTTGCGCGCGGTGCCCGGCACTTTCAGGGTGCGCGGGATGAGCCCGGCAAACACCGATTTGCCCAGCCCGTCCGGCGCGCTGAGGTAGAGCACATCGCCCTTGATCTCGAATCGTTCGGGGCCGGTGCACTTTTCGGCCAGCGGCGCCACCTCATCGGCGGTCGGCTCGCGCTCCAGCACATAGGCATGGAGCTTCGTGTGATCCGCGGCAACTTCCGGATAGGGATTTTCGCTCACCAACCGCTCGAACCATGAGAGATCGCGCACCATGATGCGCGAATAAAATCCCCATTTCTTCTCGAAGGCTGCTTCGAGCTGTTTCGTCAGCGTCGCCGCGTCGCCCTTCTTCGCCCGGAACACGGCATTGCCGCTCTGCACATAGGTGGCGACATCGGAAAAGCCGAGATTCTCGAAGAACGACCGCAACTCCGCCATCTTGACGATGCGGTTGCCGCCGACATTGATGCCGGAAAACAGCGCGACGAAGATTTTTCCGGCACCGCTCATATGATGAACCCGGCCAATGTCTCGTTGTCGGTGATGTCCTGATACTGGACGCCCTCGGCCTCGAAATTCGCCTTGAGCAGGTCGAAATTGCGACGGTCCTTGGTTTCGATGCCGATCAGCACCGAACCGAAATTGCGAGCCGATTTCTTCAGATATTCGAAACGGGCGATGTCATCGTCTGGACCGAGCAATTCAAGGAAGTCGCGCAGCGCGCCCGGCCGCTGCGGAAAGCGGATGATGAAGTACTTTTTCAAACCTTCGAAGCGCAGCGCCCGTTCCTTGACGTCCGGCAGCCGCTCGAAATCGAAATTGCCGCCCGACACCACGGCGACGATGGTCTTGCCCCTGATCTCCTTCCTGGAGAAATCCTTGAGCGCATCAATCGCCAGCGCTCCAGCCGGCTCCAGCACGACGCCTTCGACGTTGAGCATCTCGATCATGGTGGCGCAAAGCCGGTTTTCCGGGATAAGCCGCACCATGTCGGCCGGAAAGTCCTTGAGATGCCGCAACGGCTCGCGGCCGATCTCTGCCACCGCAGCGCCATCGACGAAATTGTCGACCTTGGCGAGCTTGAGCCGTTTTCCCGCAGCGAGGCTCTCGCGCAGGCTCGGCGCGCCGGCCGGCTCGCAGAAGACGAAGCGCGCTTCCCGGCCCTGATCGGCGAAATAGTGGGTGACACCGGCGGCAAGCCCGCCCCCGCCCACTGGCAGCATGATGATATCAGGCATGCGGGCGCCCGGCATCTGGTCTGCGATCTCGTAGGCAACGGTTGCTTGGCCCTCGATGATGTCCTTGTGGTCAAAGGGCGGCACCATATGGGCGCCAGAGCTTTCGGTGAATTCGAAGGCAGCGCGATAGCAGTCATCGAAGAAATCGCCGACCAGCCTGATCTCGACGAAATCGCCGCCGAACAGCCTGGTCTTGTCGATCTTTTGCTGCGGCGTCGTCACCGGCATGAACACGACACCCTTCTTGCCGAAATGACGGCAGACGAAAGCAAAACCCTGCGCATGGTTGCCGGCGGACGCGCAGACGAACAGTTCGGCCTCGTTGCCCGCCGCGAGCGTCTTGCGGAAGAAGTTGAAGGCGCCGCGGATCTTGTAGGAACGCACCGGCGCCAGATCCTCGCGCTTGAGAAGAACCCGCGCGCCGGTTTTTTTCGACAGATAGTCGTTTTCCTGCAGCGGCGTTTCCGGGAAGATCTGGCGGATCGCGGCGGCCGCGGCAGCGACACGGGAAGAAAAACTGTTCATCGGAAAACCACCCCTCACCGCCTGTTGTTCGCGGACCTCTATATCCCGCCTATTGCATATCCGGCCCCGCGAAGCCATTGTCCGGCCGTTCATGCCCCCGTGCAACGGGCATTCACAGAATCCTTGCAAGCACTTGGAGGCGTTTGTTCATGCCCGTGGCATCGGTTGGCCTGAAATCCATGTCCTTGCCGGAATTCGGCGAGCCGACGGTCATGCCGCTCGTTGCTCGTAGCACCCACGAAATGCGCATCGAGGCGCTCATGGCAGCGGGCGCCGAGGCCGACTTCGATGCCTTCGCCATCTATGGCGACCGCGAGCATGCAGCCAATGTCGCCTACCTCTCAGGCTATGATCCGCGCTTCGAGGAAACGTTGCTGGTCATTGTTCCCGGCCGGCAGCCAAGGCTTCTCGTCGGCAATGAGGGTTGGGGCTATGCCGAGCTCTGCGACGGCCCGTACGAACGCGTCCTCTACCAGACCTTCTCGCTGCCGGCGCAGCCGCGCGACCGCTCGGATGCGCTGCCCCACATCCTCGCCGATTGCGGCCTGAAGCCCGGCCAGCGGATCGGCGCCATCGGCTGGAAGCCTTTCGGCCCCGGCGATGCCGGGTTCAACGAAACGACGCTCGACCTGCCGTCCTTCATCGCCGATACGCTGCGCACGCTTGTGGGCGACAAGGGCGCGGTTGTGAATGGCGCCAATCTGCTGATGAACCCCAGCGACGGCCTGCGCGCCATCAACGAGGCCGATCAACTGGCTGCCTTCGAGTTCGCCGCGACCTTCACCTCGCAGGGGCTGCGCAATGTCCTGCAGCGCATCGAGCCAGGCATGACCGAACTGCAGGCGGCCCGGCTGATGGGCATGAACGGCTTGCCGCATGGCTGTCACCCGATGCTGTCGGCGGGAAAGCGCGCAGCCTATGGCCTGCCGAGCCCGCGCCTCGATGTCATCAAGCGTGGCGACCCGATCACCATGGCCTATGGCATCCAGGGCGCGCTCAACGCCCGAGCCGGCTTCCTCGCCGAAGATGCATCCGAGCTCCCGCATGCCATTCGCGACTATGTCGGAAGGCTGGTCGCACCCTATTTTGCCGCCGTCGTCGATTGGTACGAGGCGATCGGCATAGGCACCACTGGTGGCACGCTGTGGAAAGTGGTGCATGACCGCATCGGCGACCCGTTCTTTGGCGTATCACTCAATCCCGGCCATCTGGTCCACATCGACGAATGGATGCATTCTCCGGTGTTTTCCGGCTCCCGCATCAGACTGAGATCGGGCATGGCGCTGCAGGTCGATATCATTCCGGCGACCGGCGGCGACTATTTCACCACCAACATCGAGGACGGGATCGCACTTGCCGACGAGAGGTTGCGTGAGGAGATCGCGGCGCGCCATCCCGAGGCCTGGAGCCGCATCGAGGCGCGGCGTGGCTTCATGACGGATGTGCTGGGCATCCGCCTCAAGCCGGAGGTGCTGCCCTTCTCCAACATTCCGGCATTCCTCCCGCCGTTTTGGCTTTCCCGCAACAGTGCGATGGCTGTAACCGGGCGCTGATCACATTTCGACTGGACACGACTTAGTTCTGCCGCACTCTGCCTGTCCGGGAGGTGTCGCGGGGGTAGACAGGCCTTTGGGCCAGAGTTGGAATTTCAGGCGTGCCTTTGAAGAAGATCTTTACCGTAGTCCTAGCCTTGTTCGTCGCCGGCTGTGCCGGCTCGCAAACACAGGAACTGCTGGGTAGCGCCATGATGTCCGCTCCGGTGACGGAGATCGCAGGCAATCACAGCATCTTCATCGCCACGACGCGCAAGAAATCCGACGATCCCAACAAGGTTTTCGACGGCGAACGCTCGGCCACGCTGAACTACGCCCGCGTCAATGTCACTGTTCCGGGATTGCACGAGACCGGCCAGATCGAGCGGCGCTCGCGCGGCAAGTCGGACGACCCGGCGAAATATTTCATGGCTTCGGAAGTCGTCGGCTACGACACCCAGCCGAAATTCTCCAGCGCGCTCAACGCCGACATCGCGGCGCGTGGCGGCCGCGTCATGGTCTTCGTGCATGGCTACAACACCGGCTTCGATGCCGCCGTCTATCGCCTGACCCAGATCGTCCATGATTCCGGTTATCCCGGCACGCCTGTGCTGTTTTCCTGGGCATCGGGCGCCAGGACCACCGACTATGTCTATGACAAGGAAAGCGCCAGTGCTGCCCGCGACCAGTTGGAGGTGACACTCAGGATGCTGGAGCAGTCGGGCGCTCGTCGCATCGACATCGTCGCGCATTCGCTCGGAACCTGGGTCACCATGGAAACGCTGCGCCAGATGGCCATCACCGGCGACCGCGATCTCGGCGGCAAGCTCGGCGACGTGGTGCTGGCCTCGCCCGACATCGATGTCGACGTGTTCAAGAGCCAGATGCGGCGCTACGGCAAGCCCGACAAGCCATTCATCCTGCTGTTGTCCGACGACGACCGGGCGCTGAGGCTCTCCGGCCTGATCGCCGGTTCGCGGCCGCGTGTCGGCGACTACAAGGATGCCGCCGATCTTGCCTCCTACGGCGTGACGGTCGTCGACCTCTCCAAGGTCAAGGGAAGCGACAGCTTCAACCATACGAAATTCGCCGACAATCCGACGCTGGTGAAGATGATCGGCCAGCGGTTGCGCGAGGATGACGGCTTTGCCAGCGACCGTGACGTGACGGATCGCATCGGCCTGCTTGGGCAATAGATGCGGTCCTGCGGTTTTCGCCGTGCCTGTTCACCATCGCGGCCGTACGAATTCACTTTGAACTGGACCGCGCCGGCCTCTGGCTTTATCGGAATAGCCAGCGACGTCATGCGTTTGACGTCCCCCTTTGCGGGAGCCCGCGTGTGACGGTGCGTTCGAAGAGCTACATCGTCGTTGCGTTCGCGCTCGCTGTCACCGGCTGCGCCGGCCGGAACACGCATGACCTGCTCAACAGGACGACGATCGCGGTGCCCGCTTCCGACATCGCGGCCACGCATGAGATTTTTGTTGCCACGACCCGCCAGAAGGCAACCAAGGATCCCCGACAGGTGTTCGACGGCGATCGCTCGCCGACCACCAGCTTTGCCCGTGTCGACGTCACCGTTCCCAAAAGCCATCAGGTCGGCGCCATCGAGCGGGCCAAGGGATCCGCAAACAGCAATCCGGCCAAGGACTTCACCGCCAAGGACGTCACCTTCTACGAAGGCGCGCCCCAATTC
Organism: Mesorhizobium sp. Root695; assembly: GCF_001428185.1. Lineage (NCBI taxonomy): Bacteria > Pseudomonadati > Pseudomonadota > Alphaproteobacteria > Hyphomicrobiales > Phyllobacteriaceae > Mesorhizobium > Mesorhizobium sp. Root695. The sequence goes on from NZ_LMHO01000045.1 coordinate 79,855, forward strand.
GCCAAGGCGGTCGGCGCCGACATCGCCATGCGCGGCGACCGAGCGCTGGTTTTCGTGCACGGCTTCAACAATGGCTTCGATGACGGCATCTACCGGCTGACCCAGATCGCCCACGACACCAAATACCCCGGCACGCCGGTGCTGTTCTCATGGGCTTCGAGCGGCAAGACCACCGGTTATATCTATGACAAGGAAAGCGCCAACGCGGCGCGTGACGACCTCGAAGCGACGCTCAGGATGCTGGCCAAAACGAAGGTCAAGAGCATCGACATCATCGCCCATTCGATGGGAACGTGGGTGACCATGGAGGCGCTGCGCCAACTGGCCATCACCGGCGATCGCGATCTCGGTGGCAAGCTCGGCTATGTCATCCTGGCCTCGCCCGACATCGATGTCGACGTCTTCAAGAAGCAGATGATCCGCTACGGCAAGCCCGACAAGCCGTTCGCCATCCTGCTCTCGGCGGACGACCGGGCTCTCAAGCTCTCCTCTCTGATCTCTGGCGACAAGCCGCGCGTCGGCGACTACGGCAACGCTGCCGACCTCGCCAGCTATGGCGTGTCGGTTGTTGATCTTTCCCAGGCCAAGGGCGGCGACCGTCTCAACCACGCCAAATTCGCCGACAACCCGTTCATGGTGCAATTGCTCGGCGACCGGCTGCGCGCGCCCGCCGGCCTGGCTTCGGACGAGACAGCGCCCGCACAACTCGACAATCTCGGCCAGGGCCTCGGCAAGGCTGTCGGCTCGGTTGCCGAGATCGTCATCACCACGCCGTTCAGGGTGCTGACTATCGCCACCGGCGGGTGACCAGCGAAACGCCGAGGGCTGATGTCAAACGAAGAGGTCGACCTTCTGGAAGGTCGTCACGTCGATCAGGCCGACATCGGAAATCCTGAGTTCGGGAATGACGACCAGCGCCAGCAGCGAATGCTGCATGTAGGCGTTGTTTAGCGAACAGCCCATCTTGCGCATCGCCTCGGTGAGGTTCTCGGCCTTGGCCGCGACGATTTCGGCCCGCTCGTCCGACATCAGCCCGGCGATCGGCATTTCGACCAGCGCCAACTCCTTGCCCTTGGAGAACAGCACGACGCCGCCGCCGACCTCGCCCAGCCGGTTGACCGCCAACGCCATGTCCTGCTTGTTGGTGCCGACGCAGATGATGTGGTGGGCATCATGCGCCACACTGGACGCCAGGGCGCAGTCGCCCATGTAGCCGAAGCCGGAGACGAAGGCGTTGGTGACGCCGCCCGTGCCTCGGTGGCGCTCGACCAGCGCGATCTGGCAGATGTCGTTGCGGCGGTCCATGGCGACCAGCCCGTCCTCGACCGGCAGATCGGCCTCCAGCGCGCGCGTCGGCGCCTGGTTCTCGATGACGCCGATGACGCGCACCCGCACTTCATTGGCGCCCTTGGGAGCGGCGATGTTGAAGTCGCCGCCCTTCAGCTTCTTGCCGAGCTTGACGGTGTTCTTCGCCGTCTTCGGGTAATCATAGGCCGGAATATCGATTTCGAGCTTGCCGCCCTTGGCCAGCCTGACGCCGCGCGCATAGACCTCGTCGATTGTCATTGCGGCGAGATCCGAGACGATCAGCAGGTCGGCCAGCCGCCCGGGCGCAATCGAACCGATCTCGCGCTCCAGTTTGAAATGCTGGGCGGTGTTGAGCGTCGCCATCTGGATCGCCGTCACCGGCTTCAACCCCTGTTGGATGGCGTGGCGCACCACGCGGTCCATATGGCCTTCCTGAACCAGCGTGCCGGAATGGCTGTCGTCGGTGCACAGGATGAAGTTGCGCGGATCGATGCCGCTCTCCGTCACCGCCTTGATCTGCGAGGCGACGTCGTACCAGGCCGAGCCAAGCCGCAGCATCGCCTTCATGCCCTGGCGTACGCGGGCGATGGCGTCCTCGGCGCGCGTACCCTCATGATCGTCCTCGGGGCCGCCGGCGACATAGCCATGGAACGGCAGCCCGAGGTCGCGCGAGGCATAGTGGCCACCGACCGTCTTGCCTGCCTTGACCGTCGCGGCGATCTCGCCCGACATCACCGGGTCGTTGGCGGCAACGCCGGGAAAATTCATCACTTCGCCCAGGCCGATAATGTTCGCCCAGGTCATCGCTTCCGCAACATCGGCGACCGTCAGCTCGGCGCCGGCATGTTCCAGTCCCGGCGCCGAGGGCACGCAGGACGGCATCTGCACATGCACGTTGATGGGCATGGCGACGGCTTCGTCATGCATCAGCCGCACGCCGGGCAGGCCCAGCACATTGGCGATCTCGTGCGGGTCGATGAACATCGAGGTCGTGCCGTGCGGAATGACGGCGCGGCAGAACTCGGTCACCGTCACCATGCCGCTCTCGACATGCATATGCGCGTCGCAGAGCCCCGGCACCAGATAGCGCCCGCCGGCATCGACCACCTTGGTGCCCTGGCCGATGGCATGGCTGGCATTCGGCCCGCAATAGGCGAAGCGCCCGCCGGCAATGGCGATGTCGGTGCCGGCGATGATCTCGCCCGAATGGACATTCACCCAGCGGCCGTTTCGCACGACCAGGTCAGCGGGTTTGCGCCCCATGGCGACATCGACCAGATGCGTCGCCATCTCGGTCCAGGGTTTGGGTTTTGCGGGCCCTGCGGGCTTGGCTTTCGTCATTGGCGATTCCTCGGTTGCGGCCAGTGTCGCAAATGTAGGCGGGTGCCGCCAGAGCCGTCGGTCCGACATCCGGCGGCAGGCCGGGCTTGTTGACTTATCCGGCTAAAACGCGATGCTGGTTGCGGACCGAGCCGCAAGAGGGAAACATGACCCGGTTTTGGAAAGCGTTCGCCGTCGTCATCTTGTTCGCGGCGTCAACCGCTTTTGCCGCCGCCGAGGAACGTTGGCAGACCTTGCCCGAGCCGGCGGCCATGCCCAAACCTGATCAGAGCGGATATGCGCCGGTGAACGGCATCCAGATGTACTATGCCGTTTTCGGCGCGGGCGAGCCGGTGCTGCTCATCCATGGCGGCCTCGGCCACGCCGACATCTGGGCCAGCCAGGTGGCCACGCTTTCCAAAACGCACAAGGTGATAGTCGCCGACAGCCGTGGCCACGGCCGCTCCACCCGCACCGAGCAGCCTTACGGCTACGACTTGATGGCGTCGGACTATCTGGCGCTGCTCGACCACCTGAAGATCGACAAGACCGCGCTTGTCGGCTGGAGCGATGGCGGCATTATCGGTATCGACATCGCGCTGCGTCATCCGGAGCGGCTGACAAGGCTCTTTGCGCAAGCCGCCAACGTAACCACCGATGGCCTCGATCCGGGTGTGATGATCAACAAGACCTTTGCCGCCTACATCGACCGCTCCGGCCGCGACTACAAGAAGATGTCAAAGACACCGGACCAGTATGACGCCTTCGTGGCGCAGATGAGCCATATGTGGGAGACCGAGCCGGCGTGGACCAAGGAACAACTCGCCAAGATAACCACGCCGACGGCGATCGTTGCCGGCGACCATGATGAGGTGATCAAGCGCGAACACACCGAATACATCGCCTCAGCCATCCCGGGCGCGAAGCTCATCATCCTGCCCAACGCCAGTCATTTCGCCATGCTGCAAGCGCCGGATGAATATAGCCAGGCGGCGCTGGACTTCATCGACGCCAAATAGGGGGGTCTGTGCGGCAACAGGAGGTTTGCGATTGTTGAACAATGGGATTCCGTTTTGAGGCTATTGCGGTTATCCTTCCTGCAAGGATCTTTCTGAATTGTCATTTCGGGGAGTTCGATGCATCGCCTGATGGTCGCAAGTGCCGGTTTCCTCGCCGCTCTGGCCGTGCCGGCTTTCGCAGCCGACCCGACGGTCGACGTGCCGATGACCGCGCCCGGCTTCGACTGGACGGGCTACTATGCTGGCCTGCAGGCCGGCTATGGCTGGGGCCGATCCGATATATCAGCGACAGAAGGCGCGCCGTTTTCAATCTCGCCCGACATTGACGGCGGCTTCGTCGGCGGCCATGTCGCCGGCCTGTGGCAGTTCGACCAGGCGGTGCTCGGCGCCGAGGCCGACCTCAACTATTCCTCGATCGACGGCACGATCGTATCTGGCCTGGGAAGCACATTCGGGACCGACATCAAGTGGTTTGGGTCCGTCAACGCCAAGGCCGGCTACGCCGTGGATCGCCTGCTGGTTTACGGCATTGGCGGCGTCGCGTTTGCCGGCATCGAAACGTCGCAAATCGCCGGATCGGCGTTCGCCACCACGCGCACAAATGTCGGCTTGACCGTGGGTGCCGGCGTCGACTATGCGCTGACCGACAAGTTCGTCGTCGGCGCGCAGTATCGCTACTATGATTTCGGCTCCGAGCACTACGACGTGGCGGAACCCTTCAACGATCGCGATCAGGACGTGAAGCTGAACACGGTCGGCATCAATTTGAGCTACAAGTTCTGAACCAGAACGTTGTTGTCACGCTGGAGGCCGGGACTCGGGGGAATTGGCGCGGCCAACGCCTTGGCGGATCCACCACACAAGCATCGTACCAGCGCGCCGAGCGCCGAGCGCCGATAATTCCGTGATCGCGCCAGTATCACCAAGCCGCCCGGTCTGTTTGCACGTTCGGCCAAGGCTCAAGAACACGACTTGACGGCCTGTGTCTGGCGTCTGAAAAGGGCTGGCTGCGGACGTGGCGGAATTGGTAGACGCAAGGGACTTAAAATCCCTCGATCTCTGATCGTACGGGTTCGATTCCCGTCGTCCGCACCACTGCTGTGCTTTGTGCCAGATTCAGCTTGAACCAGCCGGAAACGGCGTCATTCCAAGCGCAGCCATCAAATGTCAGGCGTCGCGACACCATGAACTGAAGGGGCAACGCCGGTATCCTGGTCACAGTCACGCCATACCGACAAGGGTTTGCGCGTGAGCATAGAGCTCGCGGGCGGCCCGCCGATATTCGATCTCCTCGCCGCTACAAACGACCATGAACTGCGCCGCGAACTCATGGGTGGTCGTGGCCGGGGTTGCGAGCATGGTTTCCACGATGCTGGACATGTCAGCATGCAAGCGAACCAGTTCATTGTCGGAAATGTCAAAGGAAATCGATTCCCTGAGCGCCTCCCAACGGCGAAAGCTTGCCAGGATCGGGCTTTCGTTCAGGTTTGCGGCAGAAGCCCTTTCCACTGCAGCGGCTCCTATTGCCGGAATGGATACGACCGCGCCGAGCATGGTGCGTCTGGTCGTTGCATGAAAAGTCATGTCCAAGTCCCTACGGTTGTAGCCGACTTTCTACGGTCGACAACCCGAAGCAGCATTGCTCTAAATCAAAATCATCGGCAGACGGGCCGAACCGAGGAACACACGCCATATGGCCGCGCGCCGCGTAACAAACGGCCCGGCACGCTCGCAGTCGGGGGACGTTGGGGTCGTGCCGGGCCGTTGCGGGTAGGCTTGGTGTGGGATCTTGCCCCGCACCGACCAGCGTATATGTGTATTAGATACAGCTCAATTACGACTGAAGTCCTGCCGGCTTCAGAGCAATTCCAGGAAAAGTGTGAAAACAAGGAGATAGAGCGGTTCGCCGTTTCCGTGAAACGGTGAGCTGCTCTAGCGGCCCAAGGGGTACCTGGAAAGCGAAACCAGCTCCAACTCATCAGTCACGCCGGCCATGTAGTTTGCGATGATCCGAGACGCGAGCGCATTGCGCGCATCAATCGATTGGCTGTTGAGCCTGAGTTGCTCAAAAACGCGCCCCAACAAGGCCAGTTCGGATGGATCAAAAATCCCGGCTTCCGTTGCTTTTCTCCGAATAGGCACGCGACCTCCCAACTCAATATATTTGAATGCCAAGGCGCTCACGCCTTCGCCACCTCACCACAGCTCGATAGCTGGCGTCATCTTCAGGTACTTGCAGGACGAAACGGTCGGGAATTGTGACGCCGGGGTCCACCCGCAATTCCGCACCATGAGCGTGTTGATTTCTAACAGAGCAACCGATCTTCGCATCGTCCGTGATGATGGTCGCATCCTTCAGGACAATCCCACGAGCGTGAGAGCGTCGCTCCATTGGCGGATCAATGGGGGTCATGGTGTTATTCTTCCCGTAAAATCCAGCAGTGAACGTTTGACGAACTTCAAACGCATCCTGACTCGCAAAACCACGATTCAATTTAGCTATCACTAAAATGGTTCCCAAAACGCAAAGCCGATTGCCCGCCTCGGCTTGTTTTGCCCTGGAGAAGCGCCCTCGCTCCGTGGCCTGCTTTGATGGCACTTATTTTCCAGCGCTCCGATGCAGGCAAGGCGCCGGCTAGCTGCCGAGGGTCAAGCAAGCGATCGGGTTCAGCTTCAGATGCTGGATCAGGATGATGGTCTTGGCATCGATGATACGACCGTCGGCAATGCCGGCCAGCGCTTCGTCGAGCGGCATCTCCAGCACCTCGATGTCCTCGCCCTCTTCCGGCGCGCCACCGCCGGCCGAGATGCGATCGGCGGCCGAATAGCGGGCGATGAAGAACCAGAGCCGCTCGGTGACGCTGCCCGGGCTCATATAGGGCGAAAACAGCCGCTCGACGTTCTGCAGCCGGTAGCCGAGCTCTTCCTCCGCCTCCTTGCGGATGCAAGTTTCCGGATCGTTTTCGTCGAGCAGCCCCGCACAGGCCTCGATCAGCGGCTCGCGGTGGCCGGTGACGTAGGCGGGATAGCGGAACTGGCGCACCAGAAGCACGGTCGAACGCGAGGGATCGTAAGGCAGGATCACCGCGCCGTCGCCGCGATCATAGGTCTGGCGCACCTGCGTCTCCCACTCTCCGTCACGCCGGCGATAGTCGAGGACGGTCTTCTTCAGGACGGCCCAGTCGTCGGAGAGTATCTCTTCCGAACGGATGCGAATGCGATCTTCCATCGTGGTCTCCATGCCACCCGGCCGAGGCGTAGCCGCGAACCGGCATTTGCGCAATGCAGGCAATTGGTCCAAAAAACCCTTCACCGTCTCGTGTGTGGCGCGCTTCCGATCCACTACCTAGATAAAGGCTTACCTCTCCCGGAGCCCCATTTCATGACAACATCGCTTTTCCAGCCGATCACCCTCGACGGCCTCACCTTCCCCAACCGCATAGCGGTCGCGCCGATGTGCCAATATTCGGCCGAAGACGGCTCGGCCAGCGACTGGCACCTCTATCACTGGATGAACCTTGCCATGTCAGGCGCCGGCATGGTCACGGTCGAGATGACTGATGTCGAGCGGCGCGGGCGCATCACGCATGGCTGCCTCGGCCTCTATTCCGAAGACAATGAGGCCGCTGCCCGTCGGACGCTCGATGCGGCAAGACGCGTCGCCGCACCCGGCACGAAATTCGGCTCCCAGCTTGCCCATGCCGGCCGCAAGGCCTCGAACCGCAAGCCGTGGGAGGGCGGCGGACCGCTGCAGCCAAACGAGGATCCCTGGCAGACCGTGTCGGCCTCGGCCATCGCCTACGACACCGGCTGGAACGTACCACACGCGCTGGAGGACGAGGAGATCCTGCAGCTCATCGAACGCTTTGCCGAGGCGGCAAGGCGGGCCGAACGCGCCGGCTTCGATTTCCTCGAACTGCATGCCGCACACGGCTATCTGATCTTCCAGTTCCTGTCGCCATTGTCCAACCAGCGCACGGACCGTTGGGGTGGCTCGCTGGAAAACCGCATGCGTCTTGTCGTCGAGATCGCCAAGGCGGTGCGGAAGGCAACGCCAAGGCTGATGCTCGGCGCGCGGCTGTCGGTGAAGGATTGGGTCGATGGCGGCTTCGACGTCGAGGACGCGATCGAAGTCGCGAAAGCACTCAAGGCCGTAGGCGTCGCCTATCTCTGCTGCTCGAGCGGCGGCAATTCACCGTTGCAGAAATTGCCCACCGGTCCGGGCTACCAGGTGCATTTGGCGGAAGCCGTGCGCAAGGGTGCCGATATTCCGACCCGTGCGGTCGGCCTGATCGACGACCCGAAGCAGGCCGAAGCGATCCTCACTGAGGGCCGCGCCGACATGGTGGCGCTGGCGCGCGCCTTCCTGGCCGATCCGCGCTGGGGGTGGCGAGCGGCGGCGACGTTCAGCGAGACAATCCACCCGGCGCCGCAGCTTGCCCGTTCGGTGACCACGATGCAGCACTGGATGAAGGCGGCGGGCTGATCGGCGCGTTCTCCGCATACCGGCGCAGTGCTGCCTTCTCGCCTGGATAGTTTGCCACGGCTTCGCTTCAACTCTGTCCGCAACCTGTTACGTTGGGTGAGGCTGCGGCGGGCGCGGCCGGGCTTGGGAGGAAACCATGTCGTTCAGGGCATTCTTGCCGGTTGCAGCGCTGACCGTTGTGGCCGGACTTTGGGTAGGCACATCGACGCCGGCCGGCGCGCAATATTGCGAGGGCACGGTGCACGGCCTGTCCGGCCGCTACAATCCGGCGACCGGCAGCGGCTTTCTTGCAGTGCGGACACGGCCGAACTCGTCGTCGCGAATGATCGGGCAGTTGTTCAACGGCGATCGTACCGAGATCTTCGACCGACGCGGCAACTGGTATCAGGTCGAAATCGGCGGCCGGACCGGCTGGGCAAACGCACGCTGGCTGCGTAACGATTGCGGCTACTGAGACGCCCGTGCATGTCGCCCAAAAGTGGATCCGGTTTTGGGATAACGACATGCATCAAGCAAAGCCTAAGGCGCGTCCCAAACGCGACGCGACTTTTGGGCGCAGGCTGAAGGCCATGGTTGCAACCAAATTGGCTGCTTTGCGTTGCGGCCATGATGGACAACAAACCTTTTGAAGTGCCGGTCGTCGTCGAACTTGGCCACGTCGGCAAATATCGCCATATCCGCAGCGCCCAGGAGGCGGCGGAGTGCCTGATGACCGTGTGGCCGCTCAATCGCGGCCCGCGCCATCGTGATGCCCTCGACACTTGCCTCAAAGTACTGGAAGGTTATCGTTCGACCGCAGATGCGCGCCGGGCACTGATTGAAGCCGCCAAGGAATCGGAAGTGCTGGTGCCCGACGACAGACTGCCCGACGACCGGCTGCATTGAGCAGACCGACCTTTCAACTGGAGGTTTTCATGGCGAAGCTGACTTACAAGATCGTCGAGCATGACGGCGGCTGGGCCTACAAGGTCGGAGAGACCTTCTCGGAGACGTTTCCCAGCCACCAGGACGCCTTGCGCGCCGCCGAAATCGCCTCGGCCGAGCAGCAGGTCGCCGGAGCCACGGACGGCATCCAGTACGAGGACTCCGAAGGCAAATGGCATGAAGAACTGGCCGATGGCCGGGATCGGCCGCAGACAGAGATTTCCGACTGACCCTTCTTCAGGGAGCCGACCGCGGACGCCCGGAGAGAAGGACGTCTCGCGGCGGCAGAAGCCTGCGCTGACTATTTGCCGCAGTACTGGTCGTTGACGTTCCCCTGAGCATTCGCATCGGGACCGGCGGTGTTGGAGGCGCAGGGTCCGACCGCGCCACTATTGCCGAGGGTGTTCAGCCCGGAGGTGTCGCCATTGATGCTACCGGTCGTGGTAGTGTCCACGGACGATGAGGCCGCATTGCCGAAAAGCCAGTTGTGATGGATCCAATCTTGATGATTGCCGTCCGACGACTGCGCCATCGCCGATGTGGCGAGACCGATCGTCAGAATGGATGCTGCGAGAAGTTTCCTGTACATTGAATTACTCCGTGTCTTGGCCGCCTTGGGTGCGACACGGATAAAACCCGCCAATAAGCCGAATGGTTCATTGAAATTGTTGTGAAGCCGGGTTGATGTCGGATCGGAAAGCACGGGCCGCAACGCGCTGGATGAACGCAATGACCCGTTCCGGCTCGTTGAATTGCGGCATGTGTCCGAGGCCGTCGACAGATTCGAAATCGAGCCTTTCGATCTTGTTCTGCATGGGCTCGCCGTGCGTGCGGATATCGATAACGCGATCAGCCGTTCCGAAAAGAATGCCGGCCGGCATGGCGATCTCGCCATAGCGACCCTCGATGCGGCCGAGATCTTGTTCGACTGCCACGACATCGGAGGACGTGGCGTAGAAGTGGGCTGGCCTCAGCCCTAGCCATCCACCTCCGTCGACCATGTAGTCGGCAGGAAAAGCCTGCGGCGCGAAGACGAATTCCATTGTCGGCCGCGCATATCTGAGGCTCGTCGGTATCGCCAGGGTATAGCTCATGATCCGGCGCCATAGGCGTGACTAGATATAGAGCGAGCCCAACTTTTCGCGCGCACCGGCTTCCATGTGGGTCAATGGCGACAACAAGGCGATTCCGCAAATCACGTCCGGGTGCTCCACGGCAAAGGTCAGCGCGATGGCGCCGCCGAGGGAATGACCGACCACCAGCGGCCTTTCCAACCCAAGCGCTTCGATGAAGCGTCGCACGATCTCGGCCTGTTCGGGCAGGCTACCGGTGGCGCCGCTGGCGCGCGCCGAATAGCCCGCCCCAGGTCGGTCGAGCGCGATCAGCCGGTAGCCCGGGCCGAATCGTCCGAACAGAGTGTGCCGGAAATGATGGAGCTGAGCGCCAAGCCCATGCACGAAGACGATCGGCCGCCCCTCACCCTGATCGACATAATGGATGCGGTTGCCGTCGATCTCAAGGAACTTTCCGACCGGCGGCACCAGCCTTTCGGCCTTGGCTGCGATCCACAGCGTCGCCAGCACCAGACTGGCGATCCCCAGGACTGCCAGCAACAGAAGAACGGCCAGCAGCCACGACAGAATCGACAACAGCATTATTCACCCGAACCCGAGCCAGGTTGAGCTTAGCCGCATCCGCTGCCGCTGCAACCTGCATCCTTGCATCGAAACGAGCGGCCCGAGGACCGCCCGTATTCATCGCTCGGGGCGGCATTGCGGCCGCTGCCGCGGCGCGCTATCTCAGGCGACCTTTCTTGCCGGAGCTTCCCATGCCTGAAATCGTAACCGCCGCCATGCTCGTCATCGGCGATGAGATTCTGTCCGGCCGCACCAAGGACAAGAACATCGGCCATCTCGCCGACATCATGACGGCGATCGGCATCGACCTGAAGGAAGTGCGCATCGTCCCGGACGAGCAAGACGAGATCGTCGCTGCGGTGAATGCCGTGCGCGTCCGCTACACTTATGTGTTCACCACCGGCGGCATTGGCCCGACGCATGACGACATCACGGCCGATTCCATTTCCAAGGCCTTCGGCGTGCCTTGCGAATACGATGCCAAGGCCTATGCGATGCTGGAGGCAAGCTATGCCGCGCGCGGCATCGAATACACGGAGGCCCGCAAGCGCATGGCACGGATGCCGCGCGGCGCCGATCTCATCGACAATCCGGTGTCGGTCGCGCCCGGCTTCCGCATCGGCAACGTCCATGTCATGGCCGGTGTGCCGTCGATTTTCCAGGCCATGCTCGACAATGTCGTGCCGACGCTGAAGGCCGGCACGAAAATGCTGTCGGCGACCGTACATTGCCCATTCGGCGAAGGCCTTATCGGCGGGCCACTGGGCGACATCCAGAAAGCGCATCCGGACACGATCATCGGATCCTACCCGAAATATGGCGACGGCAAGTTCTGGACCGAACTGGTCGTGCGCGCCCGCAGCCAGGAGGCGCTGGACGCTGCCCGCGCCGATGTCGAGGCGATGGTCGCCGGGTTCGCCAACAATCCCGGTTGATCTGGTCCAGACCGGAACCAAGCACGACACTGCAACGTTTCGTCGGCACGGGTTCTTAGCTCGTAGACTGAGGGATAATCATGCGGTTCAAAACCATCGTCGCCATTCTGCAGAACGAGCAGGACGCGGAGCGGGTGCTCGACTGCGCCATTCCTCTCGCCACCCGGTTTCAGAGCCATCTGATCGGCATCCACGCCGAAACCCTTCCCGCGCCCTACACCTCTGCCACAGGCTTTCCGGACACCGAGTTCCTGCAGGTTTCGGCCGACATGAACCGGGAGCGGGCCGAGAAGCTGCAGTCCGTGTTTCTGAGGTATATCGAGAATTCCGGTCTTTCCTTCGAGTGGCGAAGCCTGGAGAGTTTTTCGGGCGACAGTGCGCTGACCGGGATTTCGAGCGTGCGCGCCGCCGACCTGATCATAGCGGCGCAGCGCGAAACGGGCGGCGACCCGAGCGCGGATGTCGACACGCTGGTCTATGACGCCGGCCGGCCGGTGCTGGTGGTGCCGCATGCGGGCCCGCTGGTCACCACCTTCAAACACGTGCTGCTCGCCTGGAACGGCAGCAAGGAAGCGGCGCGCGCCGCCTTCGACGCACTGCCCTTCATCATCGAAGCCGAGAAGACCGACATATTGGTCATTGACCCCCCTGAAACGCTCGACGACAACCCGGAAGCCGCCGGCGCCGAAATCGCGTCCGCGCTATCGCGCCACGGCGCCACCGTCAGCGTCTCGGTGCAGCGTTCGGGTGGCAATTCGATCGATGACATTATCCAGACCAGGATCGCGGAGACCGGCGCCGATCTGCTGGTGCTCGGCGCCTACAGTCACTCATGGCTGCGCCAGCTTCTGTTCGGCGGCGTGACGCGCACGGTGCTGCGCACATCGCCCGTGGCAGCCTTCCTGTCACGCTGATGCACGTCGCTCAACAGTGGCCCCGGTTTTGAGAAAACGACATGCATGAAACAGAGACTTAGAGGGCATCGCATGAATCCGTTTCGACGCGACGCGCTTTAAGTCCACAGCGATCGCCGAGCCCTGCCCTTGCCAAGGCCCCTGCTCTTGCCAAGACCCTGCTCTTGCGAAGACCCTGCTCTTGCCAAGACCCTGCTCTTGCCAAGACGGGGGCTTTCCAGCTAATTCCGCGCGCATTCCCCTGTTTTCTTGCGCGCGATCCCCGCGTGCTGCGGAGTGCGCGACATGTCCCTTCCCGAAAAAGCCTTTCCTGTCTCCTGGGACCAGTTCCATCGTGATGCCCGCGCGCTCGCCTGGCGGCTAGCCGGTGCCAACAAGGGGCAGTGGAAAGCGATCGTCTGCATCACGCGAGGCGGGTTGGTCCCCGCGGCGATCATCTCGCGCGAACTCGGCATCCGAGTCATCGAAACCGTCTGCGTCGCCTCCTATCACGACTATACGAGCCAAGGGCAGCTGCAGGTCCTAAAGGAGATCACTCCTGCCCTGCTCGCCGAAGACGGCGCCGGCGTGCTGATCATCGACGACCTCACCGACACCGGCAAGACAGCGGGCATCGTGCGCGCGATGATGCCCAAGGCGCATTTCGCCACCGTCTACGCCAAGCCGAAAGGCCGGCCGCTGGTCGATACTTTCGTCACAGAAGTCAGCCAGGACACCTGGATCTATTTCCCGTGGGATATGGGCTTCACCTATCAGAAGCCGATCGCCGACGACCACGCCGGCTGATTCTCGATAACCTGCCTGTTACATACCAGCAGCTTGCACCGGGCGTGATTTGCTTTCGCAAACGGGCTCGGCAGGCCAGATCTTTTGCGAAATCGACGTCTATCGGCGCAAATCGGCCAGACGAGTGAAATTTTTTACTTTTATTGAAGACAATTAGCCGTAAGATTCGTGAGACGGCAAACGATTCTGGAGGCTGGGGCTAGCTTCTTCGATGTTGACGAGGCCAACGACGCACAATCATCTGGCCGAAAGGGTCCGACGGCTCTTCGGCACCGCACCCTGCCGCCTACAGGTTGCCGCCCTTCCTTGGCGCGATACCGGGAACGGCGTCGAGATCATGCTGATCACCAGCCGGGATACCGGTCGCTGGGTTTTGCCTAAGGGTTGGCCCGAGGCCAGGGAGCCGCTCTGCGAGGCCGCGGCGCGCGAGGCCGGCGAGGAAGCCGGGCTGCGCGGGAGTGTCTCCCATCTCGAAGCCGGCCGCTACTTCTATGCCAAGGTACTGGCTTCCGGCGAAGAAGTGCCGTGCGAGGTCCTGGTGTTCCCGCTGCATGTCGACAAGGTCGCCGACCGCTGGAAGGAAAAACACTCCCGCACCCGCAAATGGGTCAGTTCCAGCGAAGCGGTGCGCATGATCAACGAACCCGATCTTTGCCAGATCATCGCCTATTTCTGCGCCGACCCGCACAGCTTCCCCTGATGGCGGCCACACCACGCTCCTTGCAGACGGGACTGGTTTGCAAAGGCAAGACACGCATTGCCGCCCATCAACGTGAATGTTTTCCTAAGGAATCGAGGGTAAGGTTCGGCGATTCTGGTATTTTCATCGATGGCGAACCCTGCAAAAGCCAATTCCCAACGAGTCCGACGAGCCCCACCGTGAGCGTCGTCCGCGCGTGCTCAAGGGCGGAACGATCATCACCGGAATTCAGAACTCGGAGGTCGGTTGCACGCTGCGCAATCAGCACGAGGGCGGCGCCGAACTGAAGATACCGCTCGAGGCACGGGTTCCCGATCATTTTCTTCTCTATGTGCCACTGGACGGCATTGCCTATCGGTGCGAGGTCCGCTGGCGTCGCAACGACCGTATTGGGGTGCAGTTCACCAGCACCGAGCCGAAACCCCGGCTGCATTACGGCTGATCCTGCCGGGACCTGCAGTTGGCAAGCCAACCCGCGCCCAGTCTCGAAAACATCAAGCTGGCCGCTACGGCTGGCCGTTCCGCCAACCCAGTCGTGTTTCAATACGCCTGGCGCTCAGTTTGACCAGCGCGGTCAGGTCCGGGTTCTTTTGTTTCAGCTTCAAATCGGGAACGACGATCGAGATCGTCGCGCGACAGGCTCCCAGATTGTCGCGGATCGGAGCCGCGATACAGGCGACGGAAAAATCGGACTCGCCTGCCTGGATCGACAGCCCCTGCGCCAGCGCCGCGGCGGATGCTTTGGCAAGCACATTCTTGTCGGTTTCGGCACGCCCCGTCGGCGAGGCCGTCGCCGAGCGGGCGAAGATATCCAGACGCTCGGCTTCCGGCAAATGACCGACCAACAGCCGGCCCGAGGCGGTCCAGTTAAGCGGCGTGCGCGTGCCGACGCGCGACGTCACCTGGAAATGATCCTTGCCCTCTTCCATGGCGAAGACGACCATGTGGTCTCCATCGCGACCACATATCTGGACGGTCTCTTTCGAATTCTGGGCCAGTTCGTGCATTTCCTGCGCCGCAACATTGAGCAGGTCGAGGGTGCGGGCATAGGTCAAGCCATATTGATAAAGCCGCGGCCCGAGCCACAACAGGCCGCCATCCTTGCGGTCCAGAAGCTCCTTCTCGACCATGTCGTCGACAATCACATAGATGGTCGACAACGGCGCGCCGATATCGCGCGCGATCTCATAGGCGGTCGCAGGCCGTCCCTGCCGCTGCAGGCAATCCAGAATCTGCAACGCACGGTCGATGCCGCTGGTACGCGACCGGCGCGGCTCCGTGGCGACGTTGCTCAGGTCTCGGTCGGTTGTCGTCGTTGCCATGAGGCCTCGGGGGTCATCGCGGATGGTTGTCAAACGGCAGTAGCATGGCGGCAATCCGGCCAGTTGAGGATTGCCGCCTCGCTGGCGAGGACGCGCTCGTTGAAAGGCGTAGCGATGATCTCATTCGACTTGCGCGCCACATCGAGTTCCTCGCCAAGCCTGGCAGCCACGACGAACTCTTCGTCCGGATGAAGGTTGCAGGGGTCGAGAAGGAGGTAACCGTGCTCGACTTCGTGGTCGCGCACGATCACCGGGCTGTCGCCGGCGGCCAGACGATCGGCGAGATCCCATGCGGTGATGCGGGCCTGCGCCGGATCAATCGTAAGCTTCAGGCGGTCGAGCGGGTTGTTGGTCGGATCGGGCTCGATGCTGACATTGACGCCAGGCCGCCCTTCAAGCGTCTCTATCCAGCAATCGAGCGCCCTGCGTTCACGGGCACGAATGGCGTCATGGTCGCGCACCTTCCAGGCCTGAAGTGCCGCGAGCGCCCCGACGATGCCCTCCTTGCCCACCTTCATGCCGCGGCCGATGCCGCGGTTCTGCAGGTAGACGTCGCGAACTCTTTCCTTCGGCCCTGCGACGATGCCGGAGGTCGGGCCGCCAAGGAATTTGTGGCCGGAATAAAGGACGAGATCGGCGCCGGCCGCGAGAAAGCCGGTGAGATCATATTCCGATGCCGCATCGACGATGACAGGCACGCCACGCGCGTGCGCAACCTCGGCAAAGATCGCCAGCGGTATCTGGGCATAGTCGACCACATGGTGCGAAACGACAAAGACCGCCGCCGCGGTGCGATCGGTTATGGCGCCAGCCAGATGATACGCCGAGGCGCTGGTCGCCTGGCCAACCGGGACGACCTTGGCGCCGGTCAGCCGGATCGCCTGTTCCACCGGCGCACCATAGGAGATCATGTGGCCGGACTGGATCAGCACCTCGTCTTTCAGGCCTGACGTGTCGGGCAGCCGCTCGATTGCCCAGAGGTTCGGTCCGGTCATGCAGGCAGCCACGGCAAGACTGATCGCCGCCGAACAGGAGGCCGTGATGAAGCCGGCTTCGGCGCCGGTCAATTGCGCAATGACGGTACTGGCACGCCGATGCAGGTCGCCCATTTCGACGAATTCGCCGAGGATGGCGGAGACGGCCTCGACCGCCTGCGGAACGACGATGGAGGCACCAAGCGAGGTCATCGTGCCGGATACGTTGATGACGGGCCTCAAGCCCAGCTTGCGGCGGATGTGGTCGGGTCTGCTGTGCTTGGTCATGTCCTGTCCTCTCCTCAGTCGATCGCTATGACGGCTTCGATCTCGACGGTGATGCGGCCGGGCAAGGAGCCATGCCCTACCGCCGAACGCGCGTGGATACCGGCCTCCTGGAAAACATCGATAAGCAGGTCCGAACAGCCGTTGATGACAGCCGGATGGTCTGCAAAGTCGGGTGTCGCGTTGACCATGCCGAACAGCTTGACCACACGCCGAACACGGCGCAAGTCGCCCAGGGCCGTATGCATGACGGCGATCAGGTTGATGCCTGTCAGCCGGGCATGGGCATAGGCTTCGTCGACGGTGACGTCGGCGCCGACCTTGCCGGTATGGAGCCGGCCGTCGGCTTCGCTCGGTCCCTGGCCGGACAGGAACAGCAGCTTTCCCTCCTGGACGTGGGTAACAAAATTTGCGATTGGCGACGGCGCCTCGGGCAGCGTTATGCCAAGCGCCGAAAGCCGGCTGTAGGGCGTGCTGTCCGGATGCTTGAACAGCTCGGAAAAGGTCATTTCAAACTCCAGTCAGGCATTTTCTCATTGTGGCGGATGCATGCCACGTGATGTCCGCCGCCGATAGGCTCGACCGGCGGCACGATTTCAGCGCAGGCCGCGATCGCTTCCGGACAGCGGGTGCGGAAGACACAGCCGGAAGGCGGATCGATCGGGCTCGGGATGTCGCCATGCAAGGGTATGTGCGAGCGGCGGCGCGTCGGGTCCGGCACGGGCGCCGTCGCCAGCAAGGCTTTCGTGTAGGGGTGGCGTGGCGCGGCATAGACAAGGCGGCTCGGGCCACGCTCCATCACGCGGCCGAGATACATGACCACCACCTCGTCGCAAAGATATTCGACCACCGAGAGATCATGGGCGATGAACAGCAGCGTGAGGCCAAGCTTTTTCTGCAGGTCGCCAAACAGATTGAGCACCTGTGCCTGCACCGAGACATCGAGCGCCGAAACCGGTTCGTCGGCGACGATGAATTGCGGCTCTACCGCGAGCGCGCGCGCGATGCCGATGCGCTGGCGCTGGCCGCCGGAGAACTCGTGCGGATAGCGGCTGGCGTGGTCCGGCGACAGGCCGACCAGCGTCAGCAGTTCGCCAACGCGTTCTGCTCGTTTCTTGCCGCGGGGAAAGCCGCGCGCATTGAGCGCTTCGCCGATGATGGCAGCGACCCGCATGCGGGGATTGAGGCTGGAAAACGGATCCTGGAAGACGATCTGCAGCTTTTGCCGGTAGGCGCGCATGTCGCGCGACGACAGCGAAAACAGGTCGACGCCGTCGAACAGCGCCTTGCCGCCTGTCGGTTCGACCAGCCGCAGCAAAGACCGGCCGGCGGTGGTCTTGCCGGAACCGGACTCGCCGACAAGACCGACGGTCGAGCCGCGCTGGACATCGAAACTGACATCCTCGACCGCATGCACGATGCGACCGTTGCGCGCCGGAAAATGCTTGGTCAGCCCCCGCACGCTGAGCAGCGGTTTGGCCTCGACGGATTTTGCAAGCGCGCTCACAGTTCGGCACTCCTGATGCAACGGGAAGCGCCCTGCGGGCCGGCCGGCACAAGTGCGGGCGGCGCTGCCCTGCAAGGCGCAATGGCAAAGTCGCAACGCGGCTCGAAGGCACAACCTGGCGGCAGATTGGTGATCGGCGGCACGCTGCCAGGGATCGAATAGAGCGCACGGCGCTCGCCGGCGGCGTCGATGTCGCGGGCGGCGTTCGGCGTGCAGGCCAGCAGGCCCCTGGTGTAGGGATGGCGTTGATGCGCGAAGAGATCGTTGACCGGCGCCTGTTCGACGACGCGGCCGCCATACATGACGACCACATCATGGGCGATTTCGGCCACGACACCGAGATTGTGGGTGATGAACAGGATCGACATGCCCATCTCGGCCTGCAGCCGGCGCAGAAGATCGAGGATCTGGGCCTGGATGGTGACGTCGAGCGCAGTGGTCGGCTCGTCGGCGATCAGCAGAGACGGGCTGCACGACAGCGCCATGGCGATCATGACGCGCTGGCGCATGCCGCCGGACATCTGGTGCGGATAGTCGTCCAGCCTGGATTCGGCGTCGGGGATTTCGACATGCTTCAGCATGGCGAGCGCACGCTTGCGCGCTTCGCGACGATCGACCGGCTCATGCAGCGCGATCATCTCGCCGATCTGGTCACCGACGGTGAACAGCGGGTTGAGGCTGGTCATCGGTTCCTGGAAGATCATCGCGATCTCGGAGCCGCGCATTTTTCGAAACTGCTTCTGGCTAAAGCCGGCAAGATCGTGGACGCGCTCCTGCCGGTCGCGAAACAGGATGCTGCCGCCGGCAATGGCGCCCGGCCGTGACAGGAGCCCCATGATGGAGAGGCTGGTGACGGATTTTCCCGAGCCGGATTCGCCGACCACGGCGAGTGTACTGCCGCGCTTCAGATCGAAGGTGACGCCATCCACCGCCTTGGCCGTCAGCCGGCGAGTCACGAACCAGGTCCGCAGATCGCGAACCGACAGGATAACGTCGCTGGCGAGCGGTTCTGTCACGACTTCCACCCGCAATGCGGACAGGCGTGGGGACCGCTCTCGCCTGCCGTGGGCATATGGCGATGAGCTGCAACGGCGTGCGCGCCCAAAATGGCGTGGCGCGGTTCGAACAGCCGGTGCAACGTGCTCCACGCACCTTGTGAATCGCGTACCGTCAGGTCGGCGTCGACGACGTCGAACAGCGTGAACTCCGCTGGCTTGCCCTTGTCGAGCAACTGCTCGGTCGGCAAGCGGATGGCGCGGCGCGGCGCGGTGGTCGACGCGGCCACCACATCCTCGAATTTCATGCCGAGCGACAACAGCTTGGACATGGTGGTGGCCATGTCCCAGACCGAGGTGTCGAGCGAGCGGTTGTGAAGATCAGTCGAGATCGTTGCCGGCGGCAGGCCGCGCTCGAGGGCGGCTTTGGCGACATCGAAAGAGAAGGAGGCGCCGCCATGCCCGACATCGAGCACGATGCCGCGCGCCGCCGACTGTTCGGCCAGTTGGTAGAGATCGTCATCCTCGATGATCGAACCGCCGGCCTTGCCGTTGAAGCAATGGGTGACGATGTCGCCTTCCGTCAACAGGCCGAGCACATCATCGTAGAGCGGCGGCGGTTCGCCGACATGCACCATGATGGGCAGCTTGAGGATGCGGCTGAGCTTCTTCGCCAACCGGACCGGCGTCAGGTCCCAGCCGCCTGTGATGACATGGCTGGCGCGAACTTTTAGCCCAACGATGACATCGCGGTTGGCCTCGACGGTGGCGATTGTGCGGTCGAAATCGATGGAGCGCATGTCGATCAGTTCGCTGACGCGGTTGCAGGCAACGAGGCCGATCGAACCGATATTCAGGAAGGCGTAGACGTTCTCCTTGGCAGGTTCGATAATGAATTCGCGAAAGCCATGGAAATTGGCTTCGCCGGCCGAGCCGGCATCGACCATCGTAGTCACGCCGCGCGCCGCACCACATTGTTCAGGGCGCAGCGAGATATCGGTGCCGCCATACCAGACATGGACATGGAGATCGGTCCAGCCCGGCGACAGGAAGGCGCCCTTGGCATCGACAATATTGACACCATCGCCTGCGGAAATTCCTGAGGCTGTTTCGGCGATACGGCCCTGCTCGTCGACCAGCACGTCGATCGGCTGATCTAAGCCGCCGCCGAACCCGACGGGTCTGGCGTCCTTGATGAGCAGCGGCCGGTCGGCCTTTTGGAAACGATTGCCGAACATCAGATATCCTTTGCCAGACGGGGGTCGAGAAGATCGCGCAGGCCATCGCCGACAAGCTGCAGCGACAGCACCGTGACGACGATGGCCGCACCTGGAAACATCATGACCCAGGGCGCCTGATCCATGTACTGGCGGCCGGTGGCGATCATGGTGCCCCAGGTCGGAATGTCGGGCGAAATGCCGACGCCGAGGAAAGACAGACCCGCCTCAGCCAGGATGGCGTTGGCGAAGATGAAGGTGCCCTGCACCAAGAGCGGCGAGGTGACGTTGCGCAGCACATGGCGGACCAGGATGATTGGCGTCGGCACACCCAGCGCGCGCGCCGCCTCGACATAGGGAAGTTCGCGGATGATCAGCGTCGAGGCCCGCACGACGCGCGCAAGCCGCGGCGCATAGACGATGCCGAGCGCGATGACGACATTGACCGCGGTCGCGCCAAGTGCGGCGACCAGCGCGATGGCGAGCAGGATGTCCGGGAACGCCATCATGGCATCGATCAGCCGCGATACCGGCGCATCCAGCCGTTTGAAATAGCCCGATACCAGCCCCATCAGGGTGCCGATGATGGATGAAAAGACGACCACGGCGAAGCCGACGCTGAGCGAGG
The DNA here is from genome assembly GCF_001428185.1 of Mesorhizobium sp. Root695. Lineage (NCBI taxonomy): Bacteria > Pseudomonadati > Pseudomonadota > Alphaproteobacteria > Hyphomicrobiales > Phyllobacteriaceae > Mesorhizobium > Mesorhizobium sp. Root695. Next base: position 100,812 of record NZ_LMHO01000045.1, read on the forward strand.
TGCGCGCGGCATAGAGCATGCGGGTGAACACATCGCGGCCGAGATCGTCGGTGCCGAACAGATGGTCGAGGCTCGACGGATGCAGCCGGCTGGCGATGGAGAGTTTTGACGGCGCATAGGGCGCGATGACAGGCGCCAGGATCGCAGCCAGCACAATGATCACCAGCACGGCGATGCCGGCGGCCGATGTTGGCCTGCCGATCAGCCGCGAAAGGATGTTGGGCTCCGAGTGAAGCGGAACCGAGATCGCGGCCATCAGTAGCGGACCCTGGGATCGACCGCGAGATACAGCATGTCGATGGCGAAATTGACCAGCACGTAAAGCCCGGCAATGACCAGCAGCGCACCCTGGATGACAGGATAGTCGCGCCTCAGCACCGCCGAGACGACGAGACTGCCGACGCCCGGCAGGCCGAACACCGTTTCGGTCACCACCGCCCCGGAAATGAGCAGTGCGGCGGTCAGCCCGATGACGGTGAGGATGGGGATCAGCGCATTCTTGAAAGCATGCTTCAGCACCACGCGCCATTCGCTCATGCCCTTGGAGCGTGCTGTGCGCACATAGTCGTCGTTGAGCACGTCGAGCATCGAAGCGCGGGTGAAGCGGGTGATCAGCGCCGATGAGACGAGGCCGAGCGCCAGCGCCGGCAGCACGAGATGGTTCAGCCTGTCGGCAAAGGATGCGCCCGGCCCGCCATAGCCTGACGTATCGAACCAGCCGAGCCTCACGGCGAAGAACTGGATGAACAGCAGCCCCAGCCAGAAGCTCGGCACGCTGGCCGCGAACATGGCGATGGTGGTCGTTGCCTGATCGAAGACCGAACCGCGCTTGTAGGCAGCCAGTATGCCGACCGGCAAGGCGATCGCCGTCGCGATCAGCAGCGAGAACACGGTGAGGAAGAAGGTCGGCTCGGCACGCTGCGCCAGCGCCGTCGTGACCGGCTCGCCGAGGAAGATCGACTGACCGAAATCACCTTGCACCACGCCAAGCACGTAGCGTCCGAACTGTTCGAGAATCGAGCCGTCGAGCCCGAGCCTGGAGCGAAGTGCTGCGATGTCGGCGGCCGACGCGTCGGGGCCGAGCATCACTGCCGCCGGATCGCCCGGTGTCACGCGCACGATGACGAAGACGATGGTGACCACCAGCGCCATGACGACGATCATGCCGAGAAGTCTGTTGAAGATCGAGCGCAGCATCGGTTCAGCCTGTCCCTTCCACAATCCATCGAAACGGTCTTGTTGGGCGCCGGCGAAGTCTGGCCGGCGCCCGGTTGCGGGAGGAACTACTTGGCTTCCAGATAGGCGTTCCAGAAATACGGCCATGGCGCCGGCGTCACGCCCTTGAGCGTCGGCGCCTGGGCGGCCAATGCGTTGAAGTCGCCGATCTTGACCGCCGGAACCTCTTCGAAGACCGCCTTTTGCACATCGGCGAACAGCGCGACGCGCTTGGCCGGATCGGACTCGGCATTGAAGGCGCCCAGCACCTGGTGCTTGCGGTCGGAAACCCACCAGCCCGGCGAAGAATCCGACATGATGCCGGTCAGCGAGGGCTCAGGCAGGAACGGGCTGTGGGTGATGTAGATGTCCCAGAGCGCCGGATCGGTGCGGTTCTTGGTCAGTGTCGCCCATTCGACCACGTCGAGTTGGACCTGGAAACCGGCGGCCTTGAGATACTCCGCGGCAACCTGCGCCATCTTGTAGTGGAACTCGTACTGGCGGCTGGTGAGGATCCGCAACGGCTTGCCGTCGTAACCGGCCTCTTTCAGCAGCGCCGCGGCGGCCTCGGTGTCGCCATCGGGCTTGTAAGCTTCGACGCCGGCATCGGTGTGCCAGGCATAGCCTTCGGGATAGAGCGCGCCGTCGGCGGCGAAGAAGTCCTTGGAGCCGAAGGCGGCAAGCAGCATGTCATTGGGTGCCAGTGCTGCCTGGATTGCCTTGCGGATGCGGATGTCGGCGTTCAGCCCCTGCTTAGTGTTAAGGACGAAAACCGGCCAGCCGAAGGGTTTCAGGATGACGGGCGCGGTCTTGCCGCCGGAAATCTTGTCGAAGGATTCCACGGGCAGAGAATCGGCATAGGCGAACTGGCCGGCAACCGCCCCCTCGACGCGGGTGTTGGCATCGGGGACCGGCACGAAACGGATTTCGTCGAGATACTGCTTCCTGGCGCCGCCATAACCGTTGGGCTCGCCATCGCGCGACTTGTAGCCATCGAAGCGCGCAAGCTGGATGAACTGGTCGGGCTTGCGGTCCTTCAGCATATAGGGGCCGGTGCCGACAAAACTGGCCAGCGGGTCCTGCCCTGCATTCTCGGACGGAATGATGATGGCGGCGGCGTTGTTGAGCGACAACAGCGCCAGCAGTGGCGCGAATGGCTTCTTGAGCGTGATCTTGACCGTGCTGTCGTCGACCGCGTCGACCGAGGCGATGACCTCGGCGGCCTGCTTGCCGCGCGTGGCGATTTTCATCCAGCGTTGCAGCGACGCGACGACGTCGGCCGAGTTCATATCGCTGCCGTCATGGAACTTCACGCCGGTCCTGAGCTTGATGGTGTAGACGAGCCCGTCAGGTGAAATCTGCGGCATGTCGGCGGCGAGAAGGGGCGTGATGCCCCAATCCTTGTCGAAGGTGTAAAGCGTCTCGTAGATGTGCTGCGTAACGATCCCGACGAGATCGGCGGTCGACGCCATCGGATCGAGCGTCGGCGGTTCGCCGATCGTGGCCACATCGATGACGCCGCCCTTGGCGGGCTCAGCCCAGACATTGCCCGTCGCCGGCAGCATGAGTGCAGCGAGCGAAGCTGCGATTTGGAAAAAGCGCTTCATCTTGGTTCCCTTCGCATCTATTCCATATTTATGGAATTTATATCTTAGTTACGGACTAGTAGATGCATCAGCCCTTCGCAACGTCAAGTTTTTTCTCCCTGGGTTGCATCGTCATCCGAATCCGGCAATCGATTTGCGCCGTCCTTCCCGACCGATCGTCCATTTCACCGGCAGATTGACGTGCCTCATGGAATTGAACCTCTCCGGTCATGCGCGGATGGCGGCAATCCCTAGGCAAACGGTGGCTCGCCCTGGGGCAAACGGCGGGCTTGCCTCGGGCAAACTGCGGCTTGCCCAAGGGCGAAGGGCGGCTTGCGATCATGCCAAAGCGAATTCGGCTCAGCCGGCTTTCTATCCCCGTTATCCACATATGTGACACACAAGATGTTGGGGTCACAAAAGCTACGCAAACGAATCCTTGACGGCGCAAAACGAGTCGCCTTTTATAGGCCATGCGCTCCTGTTGAGAGTGCGACCGGAAAGTTCTGAGCCCGGTCTTTTTCCCGGATTATGTGCGTTTTTACCCGCATTTCCGCCTGTTTACGAGGCCGGCGGAAGCGTTGGGATTGTGGGGTGGTTGGGGACGATAGGGACAATTGCCGGACTGGAATAAATTGTCTGTTAATACTATATTTAGTGTTTGCAGGTAGGTTCGGCGCTAGATAGCTTGAATTTCCCTCCAGCGAGGGAATCGGAAAAAATCAGTTTTGAGGGACCCGCGGGGTTCGTCGGCGCGTTGGACAGGCACTTCGCAAGGAGTTTGACCAGCAGGGCCGGCGGAGACTGCAAAATGGAGAGCCGGCCGTTTTCGAACGCCGGCAGACGGCGGACATGCGCGTTTCGCATTAGGGGCGGAAATCCCTGGGAAAAGCGCTATATATAGACAAAAGGGACCGGACCAATGCGCATCGAGCGTCGTTTCACCAAGCCAGGACAATCTGCCTATGCGGAGATCGAATTCCGCAAGGCGCTTTCGGAGATCAAGAATCCGGATGGTTCGGTGGTGTTCCGCTTGGACAACATCGATGTGCCGGCGCAGTTCTCCCAGGTTGCCGCCGACATCCTGGCCCAGAAGTATTTCCGCAAGGCCGGTGTCCCCGCGCGCCTGAAGAAGATCGAAGAGAACGACGTCCCGTCCTTCCTGTGGCGCTCCGTCGCCGACGAGGCGGAACTCGCCAAGCTGCCGGAAGCCGAGCGCTACGGCTCCGAGATCGACGCGCGCCAGGTCTTCGACCGGCTGGCCGGCACCTGGACCTATTGGGGCTGGAAGGGCGGCTACTTCAAGGCGTCGGAGGAAGACGCGCGCGCTTTCCGCGACGAGCTTGCCTACATGCTGGCCACCCAGCGCGTGGCGCCGAACTCGCCGCAATGGTTCAACACCGGCCTGCACTGGGCCTATGGCATCGACGGCCCGAGCCAGGGCCACTTCTATGTCGACCCGTTCACCGGCAAGCTGACCAAGTCGAAGTCCTCCTACGAGCATCCGCAGCCTCATGCCTGCTTCATCCAGGGCGTGCAGGACGACCTGGTCAACGAGGGCGGCATCATGGACCTGTGGGTGCGTGAAGCGCGCCTGTTCAAATATGGCTCCGGCACCGGTTCCAACTTCTCGCTGCTGCGCGGCGAAGGCGAAAAGCTGTCGGGCGGCGGCCGCTCGTCCGGCCTGATGAGCTTCCTCAAGATCGGCGACCGCGCGGCGGGCGCCATCAAGTCGGGCGGCACGACGCGCCGCGCCGCGAAAATGGTCATCGTCGACGCCGACCACCCCGATATCGAGGAATTCATCGACTGGAAGGTCAATGAAGAGCAGAAGGTCGCCTCGCTGGTGACCGGCTCCAAGATCGTCAAGAAGCATCTCGAAGCGATCATGAAGGCCTGCGTCAACTGCGAAGGCAATGGCGACGACTGCTTCGACCCGTCGATCAACACCGCGCTGAAGCGCGAGATCAAGGCGGCCAAGAAGTCCGCGGTGCCGGAGAACTACATCTACCGCGTCATCCAGTTCGCCAAGCAGGGCTATTCGTCGATGTCGTTCAAGACCTACGACACCGACTGGGATTCCGATGCCTATCTCACCGTCTCGGGCCAGAACTCCAACAATTCGGTGTCGCTGAAGGACAATTTCCTGCGCGCCGTCGAGGACGATGCCGACTGGCATCTGACCGCCCGCAAGGACGGCAAGGTGCTGAAGACGCTGAAGGCACGCGACCTGTGGGAAAAGATCGGCTACGCCGCCTGGGCTTCCGCCGATCCGGGCCTGCACTTCAACACGACGATGAACGACTGGCACACCTGCGCTTCCGCCGGTGCGATCCGGGCGTCCAACCCGTGCTCGGAATACATGTTCCTCGACGACACGGCCTGCAACCTCGCCTCGATCAATCTGCTGCCCTACCGCAACGCCGACGGCACGATCGACATCGCTGCCTATGAGCACACCGTGCGGCTGTGGACCGTCGTTCTCGAAATCTCGGTGATGATGGCGCAGTTCCCGTCGAAGGAGATCGCCAAGCAGTCCTATGAATACCGCACGCTCGGCCTCGGCTACGCCAATATCGGCGGCCTGCTGATGACCTCCGGCATTCCCTATGACTCCGACGAGGGCCGCGCGATCTGCGCCGCACTCACCGCGATCATGACCGGCGTCGCCTATGCGACCTCGGCCGAGATGGCTTCCGAGCTCGGCGCCTTCGCCGACTACGACCGCAATGCGCAGAACATGCTGCGCGTCATGCGCAACCATCGCCGTGCCGCCTATGGCGAGAAGCAGGGCTATGAGAAGCTCGCCGTCAACCCGGTGCCGCTGGTCGCTTCCGACCTGAAGCAGCAGGACCTCGCAACCCACGCCAAGGCCGCCTGGGACCGCGCCATAGAGCTCGGCGAGGAGCATGGCTACCGCAATGCGCAGGCAACCGTGATCGCGCCGACCGGCACGATTGGTCTCGTCATGGATTGCGACACCACCGGCATCGAGCCCGACTTCGCCCTGGTGAAGTTCAAGAAGCTGGCCGGCGGCGGCTACTTCAAGATCATCAACCGCGCCGTGCCGGAAGCTTTGCGCACGCTCGGCTACTCCGAAGCCCAGATCGGCGAGATGGAGGCCTATGCGGTCGGCCACGGCAACCTCAACCAGGCGCCGGCCATCAATCCCGGCGCGCTCAAGGCCAAGGGCTTCACCGACGACAAGATCGCCGCGCTGAACGCAGCCTTGAAGTCGGCCTTCGACATCAAGTTCGTCTTCAACCAGTGGACGCTCGGCGCCGACTGGGTGAAGGAGACGTTCGGCTTCACCGACGAACAGCTCAACGACTTCTCGTTCGAGATCCTGCCGGCGCTGGGCTTCTCCAGGAAGGACATCGAGGCCGCCAACATCCATGTCTGCGGTGCGATGACGCTGGAAGGCGCGCCCTTCCTCAAGCCCGAACACCTCGCAGTGTTCGACTGCGCCAGCCCGTGCGGCAAGATCGGCAAGCGCTCGCTGTCCATCAACAGCCACATCCAGATGATGGCGGCGGCACAGCCCTTCATCTCCGGCGCCATCTCGAAGACCATCAACATGCCCAACGACGCGACGGTGGAAGATGCCAAGGGCGCCTACATGCTGTCGTGGAAGCTGGCGCTGAAGGCCAATGCGCTCTACCGCGACGGCTCGAAGCTGTCGCAGCCGCTCAACTCGTCGCTGCTCGCCGATGGCGAGGACGACGAGGACGAAGCCCTCGAGCAGCTGATCGCTGCACCGGCGGCGGCGCGCGCCGCACAGATCACCGAGCGGATCGTCGAGCGCATCATCGAGCGCGTGTCGCGCGAGCAGGAAAAGCTGCCCGGCCGCCGCAAGGGCTACACCCAGAAGGCCAAGATCGGTGGCAACACCATCTTCCTGCGCACCGGTGAGTATGACGATGGCCGTCTCGGCGAGATCTTCATCGACATGAACAAGGAAGGCGCGACGCTGCGTGGCCTTCTCAACAACTTCGCCATCGCCATCTCGCTGGGCCTGCAATATGGCGTGCCGCTCGAAGAATATGTGCACGCTTTCACCTTCACCAAGTTCGAGCCGGCCGGCATGGTGCAAGGCAACGACGCCATCAAGAGCGCGACGTCGATCCTCGACTACGTGTTCCGCGAGCTGGCGATCTCCTATCTCGGCCGCAACGACCTCGCCCATGTCGACCAGTCGGACTTTTCCAACACCGCGCTTGGCCGCAACATCAGCGAAGGCAAGACGGATGCGGTCTCCAAGGGCCTGACCCGCGGCGCCTCGCCGGTGAAGCTGGTGTCGCGCGTCAGCGGCAACGATCCGAAAGGCTTTGCAGCCCCCTCGGGCACCCCTGCCCGCTCAGTGCCGACAGCCTTCTCGGGCTCCAACGTGCTGGCCCTGAAGCCGGCCAGCGACGAAGCGGTCGCCTACAAGCGCGACTATGAGGAGCGGGCGAAGGAACTGGCCGAGGATATCGCCTTCGAGGAAGCGGCGGGTGTTGCTTCCGACGCCACGGCGGGATTGTTCACCGACGCCGCGGCCGTTGAGGCGGCCGAAGCCAAGAAACTCGCCAACGACCGCCGCGCCAGGTCACTGCTGCAGGGCTACACCGGCAATTCCTGCTCCGAGTGCCAGAATTTCACGATGGTGCGGAACGGGACCTGCGAGAAGTGCGATACTTGTGGTGCGACGAGCGGGTGCAGCTGAGAAAAACTAGCGGCGTTAAAACGCAACATCGTCGGCCCGGTCGCATGATCGGGTCGAAATGGCAAAAGGAACAAAAGCGGAAACTTATCTAAAAAATTTAGATCGCACGCTTGTGCCAGAAACACCAAAGCCGACCCAAACTGGGCCGGCTTTGATACCGCGAATAAGCCGGAGCCCACGCGGGGCGACGAGACCGAAATCCCATCTCCTGTGCAAAGGTATCATATGGGGAGTCGGTTCTCGGAGTCGAGGTAGCTCAGGCAGTTCCAGAAGAAAGATATCCAAATGACTACCAACGAGCGTAAGACTTTCGACATTGGACGAAGCTCCAAGAGCGGCCAATTCATTCCTGTGAAGGAAGCAGAGCGCCGGCCGAACACAACCACGGTCGAGCGTGTGCCCAAGCCCGGCTTCGGGGACACCAAGAACGAGCCGCCACGCAAAAAATAACGCCCTAGGGTTGAGTTTGCCGGTCGCCCGACTGCGGCCGGCAAACAACCTTATCCAAGCACGCCTGCGCTATATGTAGTTCTCTTCTATCAGCAAATGCCATTATGTTGATTTTTGTGGACTTTTTCTATTATGCGATTAGAATTTGACTAATTCGAAGGGGCTTCGGATTCACTGAGTAGGGGCCTAGCCGGCTAATACTTGTAATCCTGATGCATTTGCGGCACATGGTTCATTTCGTCCAGAGCAACGGGCCATCTGCACATCTGATTTGACTCTTACCTCTGACGCTTAACCCGCCTACAACACCCGCAGCGTCTGCTCGTCAAACAACGGCTCGTCCTGTCCTATCCGCACGAACAGCAGCTTGCGCCCCTCACCCGCCGGCACCTCGAAATACTGGATGCCGTCAGGCATTTCGCCCCAGTCGCCGCAGGGCGGCTCCGGGATCTCGTCGGGGCTGGCTACCGCTTTCAGTTCCTTCGCGTAGGAGGCGTCCGGGCTGAAGGTGTAGCGCTTGATGCCGGCGGGCATGGTGCCCTCGGTGTAAGGCGCCAGCACGCAGCGCGCGCTGACGGCCTTGTCGGTCTTTTCCAGGAACAGGCGCTGCAAGGCGACCTCGGCGGTTTCGCCGGGCCTGATGTCATACAACTCGACAAGAGGGTCGGCCGCGCCGCCATCGCTGTATTTGATGGCAAGCGCATTGCCGGCGAATTCGAAGTGGATCTGGCGGAAGCCGAAATCGCAGCGCTGCGCCCAGGCGGCAAGCCCGACATTTTTGTCCGTCAGCCTTTCCCAAACGCATTTGTCGATGGGCGGGCGCGATGGCGACGGCTCGTCCGCAACGGCGGATACCGTCGCGGATGCAAGCAGGGCGCTGGCCCAGATGATCGATCTCATGGCGCGCTATTCATCGCTGCATCCTGTCAAAGTGAAGGCATCCCACGCCGAGCCGTCTGGATTGGCGTTGGCGAAATCGGCTCCTTCAGTGAAAGCCACGCCGAAATCAGGCAAGAGCAGCCCTTTCGGCGCCGGTGTCGCTTCGCGCGAATTCAGCTGCTCGGCGCCGCCGCCGGTCAAGGCGTAGACCTGGCCCTGCCATATCCTGCAGAGCCCGCTGCCGTCCTGCAGGCCCGCTTCGCGGTCGTCATCGGTGCAGGTGTGGCGGATGGTGCCAAGCGGAAAGGAATTCCTGCCGTTGGTCCAGGTGATGTCGGCCGGCAGGCTTGTGCCGGTGTTGGGCACGGTCAGCGAAAACACCTGCGCCGTCAGCGCCGCCGGCTCGTTGGCGAGCGGCCGAAATTGCATGACCGCACCCGAGCGCGGCTCGCGATAGGTGGCGTGGCTCAGAAGGCATTCTTTTGCGAAGGCCGCCTGCACCGGGCCGAGCAGGCCCAGGACAACGAAGGCGAGTTTGCGGGTGATCATTGGATGTCTCTGGGAAAGCGTTGCCTGGGTCCACAGTCGCATCATCCGCGCAAAAGCATAAGCGAAATCCGGAACGGCCGCGTTTATCCGCGCCGGGACGAAAACTTGTCCTGTACCGACCCGACAGTCTGTATGGTCGAGCACAGCGGCCCAGGAGACAGATGATGCGGCGTTTGGTAATGGCAATGGCGATGTCCGCATTCGCGGGTGGCACGGCACTGGCGGCGGCGCCCTATGTCGGGGCATGGTCCAGCGATCGGCTGAACTGCCATGCGGCCGCCGACATCCAGCGCGAAACTGTGTTCACTGTGGATCAGGCTGCCCTGTCGTTTCCCGAATTCGGCTGCGAGCACGCGACGTTTCGCAAAAGCCCGACCGGATGGGTGGTGCTGGCAAGCCAATGCTACGGTTCGGACCCGTCGCTCGAGGAGCCGTTCACGCGCGTCATCCATATCGTGAGGCATGGCGCCACGCTGCGGCTCACCTGGCCCGGCTTCGACAGCGGACCCCTCGTCCGCTGCTGAAGGCGTCCATCGCCTCAGAACAGCCCGACCAGAAACGCGGCGCCGCCGAGAAAGCCAGCCGAACAGACCCACAGCAGCCATAGTCCGCGCACGCGGCATTCGAGCACCGCCGAGGCGGGGTTGGCGGGGTCATAGTGGACGTCGACCTTGCTGCCCTCGACATACTGTCGTGCCTGGCCGCCAACGAGGCCGGGCAGCGAAGCCGTCACGGTTGCGCCGAAGGTCACACGATCGGCGCTGTAGCGCTGGCCGTCGACGCCATAGGAGTAGACGACGCGGGATTTGAAGACGGTGCGCCAGCGTCGATAGCCTGAGTGGCTTTTGAGCGCCTGCAGGCCCGAGGCATCGATGCGGCCGGCAGTGACCGGCCATTTTGCAGCCTGCTCGGCAAGCGATTTCTGGGCGAAACCCATGCGCAGGACAAACAGGCCCATGAACAGCAGCAGCGCTCCCGCGCCGAGATTCTGCGGCTTGGGCAGATGCGGCCCGATCGCCTCCAGGACACCGCCGACGGAAAACACCAGCACCAGTGCGCCGACCACCAGTCCGGCCGAGAGCTGGACCATGAACTTGAAGGCGCCGTCCGGCATGGTGCGCTCGATCACGGCTTTGCTCGGATCAGCTGGATTGTAGAACACAGTCACCTCCGCGCCGCGAGGAAACTGCGCAAGGGTCTCCTTGACTTCGAAATTCCCCAAATTCTCCTTCACGCTGTAGCGCGAGCTTTGAAATTTCTTGCCGCCGACCTTGTATTCGAAGGTGATCGCCGGAAAATTGCGCATTTCGGTGGTATCAGTGCTGTCCGAGCCAACGCCCGAGCGTCTCACCTCACGGGCCTCGACGCGCGAGGAGATGATCTTTCCCGGTGTCGGCAGCCAGCGGCTGAGCGCCTTCACCTCTCGCCATTTCAGGAAGGTGATGAGCGACAGCATGCCCGCGACCACGCAGGCGAAGCCGACGAGCATGATCTTGAGTTCCAACTCGTCTCCCCCCAGGAGTGCAGGAGCCTGCACATAGACAGCATGGCGACGGCAAAGTCTTGTATTTTCGAGAAGCCGCCTCTCCAGAAAGGAACAGACCGTTTTCCTTTGATCCAGATCAACGCACACGCACCGCTCATGCTGTCTCCTCGACAGTCACCAAAGGGAGAACGAGCGTGTCGACTTACGACCTCATGGTTATCACCGCACTGCTAGTCTGTTTCGGGTCATTCTCCGCAGTCCCGGCCTATGCCACCCTCGCTGAATCGCGTCGCCGGCCACGCAGATAAGAGCAGCGCAAACAGCAATAGTCCGCAGCGCGTCAAGACGGCCTCACGGCCAGGAACGTGTTCCATTCCTCGCCATCGCGGCCTACGTTGAAATCGTCCCTGATGAGAACCAGCCCGGCGCTTTCGAGACGGGCCGCGAAGTCGTCCCTGCGCCAGTAGACGGTATGATATTCGCCTGATGTCTCGCCATCGCTGTTGCGCATCGAGGACCGGCACCGGAAAATGGCCCGGCCTGACAGAGCACTATCTGTTCAAGGCGGACTACACGCCGATGCTCAGCCCCAAGCTGGCCGAGAGCGTGGGCGGCATTCGCCACCCCGAGGATCTCTACAAGGTAGCGCTATGCTGTGCGACCGATCCCTGGTGGAAAATCTGGTTCGAAGCAGCCGGTGTACCCTTCGATCCCGATCGCGTCATCGCGGGTCCAATGCTGGGTTCGCAGGCTTATGACGCGATGGCCGCATTGACCGATCAGGGCGCCGCGATCCTCACCCGCAACATCTACAGCGCCCTTCTGGCAAAAGGCCAGTTGATACAGCCATTCGAAGTCCTCGGATCCGACGGCGACGGCTATTGGCTGGTGCACCTGGAAAGCCGCCGCAACACGCCGAAGATCAAGGTGTTCCGGGACTGGGTGCTGGCCCAGACGGCGGATATCAGGGACAGCGAAGCACTCCCGGCCTGATGGACCGGTTCAGTCGGCGTCGGCTACGGTCTGCCGTCCGCCGGCCCAGGCACGCCATTGCCGTTCGTCGCCATGAAAGACGTTGAGGTCGATGCGGCCGGTGACGCCATGCGACAGGCCGGAGCCGGAATACTGCCAGAACAGCCATTTGCGGTCGGGATAGACCTTGGATGGATGCCGCGCCACGGCCCGCAGCCAGAACGGATAATCGAGGAAGGCGCCGCGCAGATTGTCGCGGTAGAAATCGGGCGAGGTGTAGATGATGGGCCGCTGGCCGTAGTGGCGCTCCAGCCTGTCCATGAACAGCTGCATCTTCTCCAGCACCTTTTCGCGCGACGGCCGCCGCTTGCAGCTGGACTCGCCGTTCCACTCGACGTCGATCACCGGCGGCAGCGCGCCTTCGACCCTGGGCACGTTGCGGATGAACCAGTCGGCCTGTTCGCCGGCCGTGCGGCACCAGTAGAAGAAGTGATAGGCGCCGCGCTTCAAGCCGGCAGCGTCGGCATTGCGCCAGTTCTTCATGAACATCGGATCGAGATGGTCGCCGCCGTCCGTCGCCTTGATGTAGGCGAAATTGGCGCCCTGGGCGCGCAGCTTGTCCCAGTTGACGTTGCCTTGCCAGCGCGAGACGTCGACGCCGTGCACGGCAAGGTGGCGGGGCGAAGCCTTGCCGAAATTGATCGGCTTGGCATCGCGAAAGCCATAGCGGGTGACCGGCCCGGCTAGCATAGCGGGTGCCGCGCGGCTCAGCAGCCTCGGCGGCGATATCAAGGCCGCCGGCTCGATCGATGGCTCGATGCTGTCCGACGATCCCGGCGCTGAAAGTGCCACCGTTTCTTCCTCCGCCAGGCCGAAAGGCCGCGGACTTTCGGCCGGGTCATTGTCAGACATGGGCGCCATTTCGACCCTTGGCGCGCGCCTGGTCATTGCCTGCGGGACTGCCGTCACCGGTGCCGGCGGCCGGATCACGGAACTGGTGGTTTCGCTCGACGGTTTCTGCAAATCCAAGGCATCGACGCCGGCCGTCGACGAGCAGCCGGCAAGGCATAGCGATGCGACCAAAAAACTGACGACGCCCGGAATCCGCATCTGGACCTGTACTCAAAACACAACAGACCGAGGGCAAAACGACAGCCAACGGACAAACCGGATCAGTTATGAATGAGAAATTACCAATAAAGTTTGAATCAAAGATTATTTGTCGGAGCGAGGGTTGGCGAATGGGGTTCCCAAGGGCCAAGCGGGGAGCCGGGCAGAGAGTTCGGGCGCTAGCCGCTCTTCCTGAAGACGCCGATCATCGGCCCCAGATTCCAATAGTCGTCGTTGCGGCCGATGGCAGGCGCAAACAGGCTAGATATCGTGCCGTCGAGGAACAGCGCATTGTCGCAGCCGAGCGCGTCGCGGAAAAGCCGGGCGAAGGCATGGAAGGTCACCGTGCCGTTCGAAATCGCAAAGACCGCGACGCCGTCCTTTCGCACCCCGACCCCGTCGCGGGTTTTTCGCGAGGTGCTGTCGGCCTGGAATTTCCGATGCAACTGGCCATCGATCACCAGCATCGGCCCGGATTGCGTCGCATAGTCGACGGGCGGACGCCTTTTCACAAAATCCCTGGTGGCGCGGACCGCGGCTTTGCCGTCGCGCATGAAGAAGATGCCATTCGGCTGCAGGGAGAAATTGCCATTTCCCGATCCGGTCTTCACCGAAGCCATTTCCTGGCCGTGCTCGACGTAGAGACCAACCGGATCGAGGTTCGGGTGATACATGCCGGCGTTGATGCCGAACAGCATCGTGCGCCCGGCCGCCTGTTGCGAGGCATGGAGATTGTGCAGCGACTGAAACGGCTTGCCCGCGGGATCCTTCCAGAACAGTTCGACCTGATATCGTTTCGGGTCGACCTCGCACACGAGATAGCTGGTCGCCTCGAAGGCGAAATCCCGGCATGGCGGCAGCGAGGCAACCCACTGGCCAAACCCAATGCCGAGTGCCGCCACCGACGGCAGCGCGCCCTTGGCCAGCGCCAGCAGCAATGGGACCGATTGCAGAAGGGTCAAGAAAGCCATGCGCGTACAGGAATCCAGTTCGATGATCCGGTACGGATATAGCCCGTTTCAAGCGATACTGTGAAAGTGCCCTAGTGATCGGTAGCGCTGCACCACATCCGCATCCGCTCCACCTGGGGAACTACTCGGTTCATACCTCGGCGGATGCGCTGAAGGCCGGTGAACATCATATAATGGAATTGTGCAAAATGCTGACTGAACGCGAGCGGCAACGGCCATCATCCGAAAGTGGCCCGGTTCCGGTGTTTCGTTAGCGCTGTTGTCACGGCAGCAATTCGGTGATGCCTTGCACCACGCCAAGAAACGCCACCTTGGCGAATCCCAGGCCGACGAAGCCCGTATCCAGGCCTTGAGTGCAAATGTCGGCCAATGGCGAATTCCATGCATGAGAGATCGGACTTGCGCGGACCGGCCAGTACCGGTCAATCCCGGGCAAGCCTTATCGTCATGAGTGGGATAATCAATTTACGGATTTGTAAGCTGTGCCGGAATGCACGCGATTCAAAACCGGCCCGCATTGGGGTCGGTTCAAAGTTCATAGGGAAAACCGCAAGGCGGTTAATCTCAACGCGATTTATGGGCAGAGCTGGAGTTTCTGGCATGCCCTGGCGATCACATGCGCTGGCGGCACGCCAGGTTCATCGACAGAGGGCCGACGAACCCGTTCGAGCAGCATGCGCACCTGTTCGGGGCGCACGCGATCGCGCTCCATCACAAGCAGGACCATCGGATCGCTCAAAAGCTCGTCCAGGGTGCTGATGCTGTCATTCATCCGTCGTCTCCTCGAATGCCGTGCCCGCGCCCCCTAAATAGGGAGACAAAGATGGCTCGCCAATGACGCTTTGCCGGCTATCTCGTGTCGATTTGGATCAAATTCTGTCCAGGCTTGCGCCCTCCATTCCCAGGGAAAAGCCTAGGCCGGCGGCGGCGCGCCTTCGTGCTGCGGCAGGCCGTCTTCGAGCACCAGCCAGGGCTGCTTCGAGGCCGTGAAAATATGCATTTGCGGCTTGAAAATGGAGGGGTCATCAAGCGAACCGGTGGTGATGCCGATGATGCCTGCGGAATCGCGCCGGGAGAACATCGTCGTACCGCAACTCGCGCAAAAGCCGCGCTTCAGGTCCGGCGAGGAGTTGATCGTTGCCAGTGGCCCGTCGACCGTCACGTCGTCGATGCGAAACAGCACGCGTGCATTGAAGGCGGCTCCGATCGCCTTCTGGCAAACCCGGCAGTGGCAGATGCGTTCGTTGATGGGGGCTGCGTCCGTGCGGTAGCGCACCGCCTTGCACAGGCATCCACCCTCATATCTTGCCATGGCCCTGATCCATTGTGGAGAGAATACGCGGCAAGGTAGCCGCGGGACCAATTGGGTCAATTGAAAAGCTTTGATACAACGCCATCGATTATGATGATGCGAATGGAACCGAAGCCATGACGCCGGACATCGAAACCATCGGCATTGCGGACCTGTTCGGCCCGCCCTCGCCCGCTCGCGACCGCACCGACGCCAGGATCATGGCGGCGGCCCGCGGAATCGGCTTCATGGCGGTCCGGGACTTTCCAGGCGACGACTGGCTGACGCCGGACAAACGCGCACAAGTGCTGCGCATCTTCGCGCTTGCCGACGCCGAGAAGCAGAAACTGCTGCGCTGGAATTTCGACCGGACGAAGAAGAATGTCTATCGTGGCTGGTTCCCGCTGCAGCCGACCGCCGTCTCCTACAAGGAAGGCATCGACATGGGACCGGACCTTGCCTATGCGGCTGGTGCCCCGGCTTCAGACGATCCGTTGTGCGAGCCGACACCCTTGCCGGCCGAAGACGTTCTGCCCGGCTGGCGCGCGGCGGCAGCGGATTATTACCGCGCGATGGAGACGGTGGGCAACGCGCTGATGCGCTCGATCGCCCGAGGGCTTGGCCAGCCGGAAAAGATCTTCGATGCCTATTTCGAGCATGGCATCTCGACGCTGCGGCTGATCCGCTATCCCCTGCGTGACGCCAATGCCGGGGTCGACACCAGCGGGCCGGAATTTTCGGTTGTCCACAAGGGCGAGAGGCGCACCATCATCGGCCGCGAGCATGCCGATTCCGGCTTCGTCACCTTGCTGGCGCAGGACGGCGTCGAGGGCTTGCAGGCCAAGACCGTTGCCGGCGAGTGGATCGACGTGCCGCCGGCCAACAGCACGCTGGCGGTCAATTTCGGCCAACTGCTGGAGCGCTGGACCGGCGGACGCGTCCGGGCGACGCGGCACCGAGTGATTGCGCCGAAGACGGCGCGCTTCTCGATCCCGTTCTTCTACGAACCGCGCGTCGATGCGGAGATTGCGCTTCTGCCCCTGGCGGGCACTGAGCCCTTCGAACCGTTTCTCTATGGAGACTATCTCTGGGAGGCGGCGACAAATTTCGTCGAGATGAGCGGCATCAAGCATCTCAGGCAGCCGCGCCGCGCCAAGGCTTCATAAACAGAACCGCCAGCCGTCTCACGGGAGATGGCCGGCGGGAGCAGGCAGGCGATCATTCCGTTTCGCTGACGACCTCGTCCCAGGTCTTCACCTTGATCTCGCCGTTGAGGAACGGCAGTGCCGCAGCCGTCAGTTCCGGCGCGAAGAAGACGTCGTAGTGGGTGCGGTTGGGCAGGATCGCCAGTCGGTTCTGCGACAGGTTCTCGCGCGTCCAGCCGGCGTCCTTCAGGCCGCCGACCGGCATCTTCAGCTTGGCGACGTCGGCGGAGTAGTCGCGGTTCTGACGCATGAAGTTGCCCAGTGCATCGAGCAGCTTCGGGAAATCGGGCGGGCGCGGCGCCACCGCGACGTAGGATTTGTACATCGGCGTGTCCTTCATGAAATCGGCCGCCGCTGCACTGACCTGCGCCTGCTGGCCGCGCATCTCGGCGTAGAATCCGTCGGCCGCGTAGCCGGTCGACACCAGGACAAGCCGGCGCACCGCTTCGGGATTCTGGATGGCCATACGGAAGGCGACGCCGCCACCCAGCGAATAGCCCATGACGTCGACCTTGTCGTAGCCGAGCGCCTCGACGATGGCAGCCATGTCGTCGCCCATCGCCTCCAGACTGAACGGTCGCTCGCCGAGCGCCGTGCGGCCATGGCCTTGCAGGTCGACACCGATGACGGTGCGGTTTTCGGCAAGCTTGGGCAGGAGCGGCGCGAACATGTCCGTGGTGCCAAGGCCGCCATGCAGCAGAAGCAGCGGCTCGCCCTTGCCGTAGATGGCGTAATAGTAGTCCTGGCCGTTGATCGGCAGCAGGCCAGACTTCCCCGGCTTGGGCAGTGCGCTCGTTTCGGTCGTCATGACGGTTTTTGCCTCCTCCGCATTGGTGGTGCCCGGGCAGCCGAGAAGCGCCGCGGCCGAAGCAAGAATGGCGAAAATCAGGGTTTTGGACATATCGATCTCCTCTCCTGCCGATATCAAAGCGTCATGCCGATCAAAGCGTTTTGGCGAGTTCCTCGAGCTGATCGGTGCACTGGCCCCAGCCCTCGTGGAAACCCATCTTCTCGTGCTGTTCGCGGTCGGCGGCGCTCCAGTGCCTGACCCGGGCGATGTAGCGGGTCTTGCCATTGCCTTCGTCCTCGAAGGTCAGCACGCCGGTCATGAACGGCTTTTCCGATGGCTCCCATGCCTGGGTGTAGGCGTCGGTGAACACGATCTTCTTGCCGGGAACGACTTCGAGGAAAACACCAGGGTTGGGGAATTCGTTGCCGTCTGGGCCGGCCATGACGACAAGGCTCGAGCCGCCGGTGCGCACATCCATTTCGGCGCGCGGCGTCGTCCACGGCTTTGGCGCGAACCATTGCGTGATCAGCTTCGGGTCGGTCCAGCAGCGATAGACGTTTTCGCGCGGCGCATCGATGATGCGGGCAAGGACCAGTTCGCGGTCATTGGCGGGGGCGATGTCGAGCTTGGTGGTCATGATGATGTCCTCGGTGTGCGTTTGATCTGGCTTCCGTCCCAAGGACGAGCCGATCAACCGCAAACCGACATGGCCAGCGAAATTTTTTGACGACGTCCGTGCCGTGCGTCGATCCGGTGGCGAACGAAGGCCGTGTCAGTGACGCTTGGCTTGCACCAGATAGGCCTCTATCTCGGTCTCGCCGAGCCATTTTGCCGCCTCCAGCCGATGCAGGCCTTCGACGAGGATATGACGCTTGCCGTCATGGCGGACCTGGATCGGCGTCTTCATGCCGTTTTCCAGGATGTCCTCGGCCAGATGGCGGACGGTCTCGGGGTGCAGCGTCTTCTTGCGCGCCGTCGGCACGTAGATCTCGTCGACCTTGACCTTTTGCACTCTGAGCATGCCGACCCCCGTGGCGGAAACGCCGCCTCCCTTGAGATAGTCCGTTTGGTGGAGGCGGCCAAGGGCGCGGCTAACAAATACGATGCGTGGAGGTCATTCTCGGTTCGAAGATGCCAGGGACAGCAGACCGTTTGCCTGTCGGCGTGCGTTTCGATATTGCGTCGGCGCGATCGTCGATGGCCACGGAGGGCAAGAATCCCCATGAGCAAATCTCTCGTCACTTTTGTCGGCGTCGCTCATCCCTGGATGTGCGACGTGATGGGGCACGTGAATGTGCGTCACTACGCAGCCATGTTCGACGATGCCAGCTTCCAGCTTCTCGGCCATATCGCCGGACAGGACGATAATCAGGCATCGCAAATCGGATGGGCCGATGTGCGCACCGAAATCGACTATCGGCATGAAACCAAAGCCGGTGCGCTCATCACCATCCGCTCGCATGTCGTGAAGATCGGCCGCACCTCCATCACCTTCGAACAGGTGATGTCGGGATCGCTCGACGGCGTTGTCCGTGCATCGAGCCGGACGACCAGCGTGCGCTTCGACCTCTCCGCGCGCGCCTCGGTGGCGCTGGACGAGGCAATGCGAACCCGCGCCACGGCCTTGCTGATCGAATAAACCTGTCTCGGCCGGTCAGCCTTGGTAGATACGGTCGCCAAGCGGTGTCTCCGCGATCAACGTCTGCAGCCCGGACAGCAGCGCCTTCTCGGCGCGGTTCATCGTCTTGTCCGGATTGACCAGCAGGAAGATGTCGATGGCCGGCGGCGCGTCATAGGGGGGCAGCCGCCACAGCGTTCCATCCGCCATGTCACGCCGCGCGACGTGCAGCGGCAGCGGGCCGATGCCGAGCCCGGCAACGATCATGCGCCGTACCTCTTCCAGGCTCGAGGACACGCCGACGACATCGGCGTTCAGCCGGGCTTCGCTGCGCAACAGTGCGACCGGCCGCAACGCGTCCGAAATATGGTCGGTCTGGAACGATACCGAGGGTTCGCCCCGGAGATCGGCCAGCGTCAGTCCGGTTTGCCCGTAAAGCCTGTGTTGCGGCCCACAGAAGAAGCCGAAGAACTCGCGGTAGACCATCGCATATTCCAGCGCCGGATCGCGCTGGCTGACCAGGCAGATGCCGAAGGAGGCACGCCGCTCCCTCACCTGTTTGGCGACTTCGGTGCTTGCCGCCACCGAAATGGTGATGCTGGCGCGCGGGTAGTTGCGGTGAAATTCGGACAGCGCCTTATCGAAGAGCGGCGAGACGACATGGCTGGCCGTCGCGATCATCACATGGCCGGTGACGTCGTCGCTGATGCCGCGCATCAGCAGCGGCAGCTGCGATATGGTGCCGAACACCTCCACGCTCTGCTCATAGAGAAGCCGTCCGACCTCGGTGAGCTCGAAGCGTGTCGCGTCCCGCTCGACCAGCCGCCGGCCGACCCGGTCTTCCAGCCGCCGCAGGGCGTTGCTGACGCTGGGCTGCTTGAGGTTCAGCCGCTCGGCGGCGCGCGTGATGCTCTTCACCTCGGCGATCACAACGAACGTCCGCAGAAGGTTCCAGTCCAGATCCCAGACCAGCCGTTCGGGGCGAGGCAAAGCCATTCCTGACATCTATGCTCCCTATTCCCATTATCTATTTGCGCAATGATACCGCAAAGGCAATCATTGAAAACAGGAAAGCATCCCCGCGCCCCCCAAGAACAAGACTTTGCGCTCCATCCAGAGGACAGGAAATTAGATGAACAGAGTATTTTCCGGCATCGCCGTTGCGGCCCTGCTGCTCGCGTCGACCTTTACGGCTGTTTCGGCCAAAGCCGACGACCTCGAGAAGATCAAGGCGGCGGGCGAGCTGAAGATTTCCATGAGCGGTCAGTATCCGCCCTTCAACTTCGTCAACGACCAGAACGAAGTCGTCGGCTTCGACGCCGATATCGGCAAGGCCATCGCCGAGCGCATCGGTGTCAAGGGCATCATCATCACCACCGCCTGGGACGGGATCATCGCCGGCCTGCTCGCCAACAAATACGACACCGTCGTCGGCTCCATGACGATCACGCCAGAGCGTGAGAAGGTGGTCGATTTCGTCGGGCCCTACTACCACGCCGGCCGCGCTGTATTCGTAAGCGAGGCTTCCAAGGTGCAGAGCCTCGACGACCTCAAGGGCAAGACCATTGGCGTGACGCTGGGCGAGACGCACGAGAAATGGGCGCGCGAAAAAGGCGGCTGGGACATCCGCACCTACAAGGGCCTGCCGGAACTGCTGCTCGAGTTGAGGGCTGGTCGCGTCGATGCCATCGTCGTCGACAACATTCCGGTCATGGTTGCCGTCAAGGAAACCGGCGAGAAGGTCCGCAAGCTCAACACGCCCGATATCGAAGGCGGCGCTGTCGCCATCGGCATCGCCATCCGCAAGGACAATCCGGAGCTCAAGGCTGCGATGCAGAAGGCGCTGGACGACATGCTGGCCGACGGCAGCTACGAAAAGATCTCGATGAAGTGGGTTGGCAGCGACATCCGCTGATCCCTTCTGGCTTCAGGCGGCCAAGATCGTCTGAAGCCGAGCGCCCCTCCTGCTGGACCGTCTCATGGATTTCTCCCTGATGCAGCGTGTCTTCCCGTTCTTCGTGGAAGCCGCCCTGGTGACGATCGAGATCACGGTGTTGGCCCTGATCCTGGGCCTTGCGGCTGCGGCATTGGCCGCGACCGCCAAGATGTCGAGGTCGGCAATCCTGCGGACCATCGGCACGCTCTATGTCAGCCTGTTTCGCGGCACGCCGTGCCTGATCCAGCTCTTCGTGCTCTATTTCGGCGGCCCGCAGATCGGCATCAATCTGGAGCCGTTCGCCGCTGGCGTCATCGGCCTCGGCCTCAACATCGGCGCCTATATGGCGGAATCGATCCGTGGTGCGCTGGTCGCGGTCGACAGAGGCCAGACCGAGGCTGCCCGCACAATCGGCTTCAGCCGTCTCCAGACGCTGCGCAAGGTCGTGCTGCCGCAGGCCGCGCGGCTGATGATCCGGCCGCTCGGGGTCAATACGGTTGCTTTGCTGAAAGGATCCGCACTGGTGTCGACCATTTCAGTCGTCGAACTGACTTACACCGCCCAGCGCTTCATCGGCTCCACCTACAAGCCGTTCGAGATCTTCGGCGTTGCGGCCCTGCTCTACATGATCATGGTCTACGCGGTCGCGCGGGTCGTCGACCTGCTCGACAAACGCTTCGCCATCGTCTGACCGGAGAGCACGATGCAAGGTTTGGATTTCACCGTCGTCGCGCCCTATTGGGACCTTCTGGTGATAGGCGCCTGGTGGACGACGGCGCTGACCGTTTCGGCGGGCGCGCTCAGCTTCTTCGGCGGCATCCTGTTCGCGGTCATCGTGCTCTATGCCCCAGTGATCGTCGCCTATCCCGTGCGCGCCTTCATGTGGGTGTTCATGGGCACGCCGCTGCTTTTGCAGCTGTTCCTGATCTATTTCGGCCTGGTGCAGATCGGCATCGACATCCCTGCCCTTGCCGCCGGCATTGTCGGGCTTGGCCTGCATTTTGCCGTCTACAATGCCGACATCATCCGCGCCGGCATCGTGGCCGTCGATGTCGGCCAGACGGAAGGTGCGCGCAGCATCGGTTTCGGCAAGTGGCAGACGCTGCGCCATGTCGTCATACCGCAAGCCATCCGCAACACCGCGCCGCCGATCGGCGGCAACCTGATCGCGCTGCTGAAGGAATCCTCCATCGTCTCGGTCATCGGTATCGCCGAGCTGGTCCATTCGGCCCAGTTGGCGATCAGCGAAACGTTCCGCCCGTTCGAATTCTACATCACGGCTGCGGCGCTCTACTACATTCTCAACCTTGTGCTCGAGGCGGCCTTGCGCCTGTTTGAAAGACATGTGGAGGCTTCCCGATGAGCACGCAGCGGCCAATGGTCGAGGTTCGCGGCGCGCGCAAATCGTTCGGCGCGGTCGAGGTCCTCAAAGGCATAGACCTGTCGGTCGATCGCGGACAGATCGTCGCCATCATCGGGCCGAGCGGCTCCGGCAAGAGCACGCTGCTGCGCTCCATCAACCATCTGGAATCCCTTGACTCCGGTGAAGTCTGGCTCGACGGCGTGCAGGTCAACCAGAAGCTGCACGGTCATGCCTTCGAGCGGCACATCAACAAGGTGCGACAGCAGATGGGCATGGTGTTTCAGCACTTCAATCTGTTCCCGCATCTGACCGTGATCGAGAACATCTCCATGGGGCCGATGATCCTCAAAGGCATGACCAAGGGCGATGCACATGCGCTTGCGCATAGCCTCTTGTCCAAGGTCGGGCTCGCCGACAAGATCGACGCCTACCCTTCGCGGCTTTCGGGCGGCCAGAAGCAGCGCGTGGCGATTGCCCGTGCGTTGGCTATGCAGCCCAAGGTGATGCTGTTCGACGAAGCCACCTCGGCGCTCGACCCGGAACTGGTCGACGAGGTCAACGCGGTGATGAAACAGCTTGCCGCCGAACACATGACCATGCTCATCGTAACGCATGAGATGCGCTTTGCCGGCGAAGTGGCCGACAGGGTGCTGTTCATGGATGGCGGCGTGATCGTCGAGGAAGGCCCGCCCGGCGACATGTTCCGCGCGCCGCAGAAGGAACGCACGCGCACCTTCCTCAAGAAATATCTTTCCGCCTGAGTATGACCATGACCAGACCAAACACGGAATTCCCCGATTTCGGACTGACGCCGGAGCAGCGCCGCCACGCGGTACGCGGCCACTATTACGAATGGCCGGGCATGGACGGCGAACGCGGCGAGATCTGGTGCTACAGCGACCGGTTTTCCTATCGCGCCGGCGAAACGGTGGCGTTGCATGTCAGTTCGACAGCTCCAACGTTAGGCATGACAATCACCCGGGACGGCGGCAGCGAGACCAAAGTCTTCGAGAAATCGGGCATCGCGGCGCGCTGGCAGGAAAGTCCGGACCAATGTTCGGCTGAAGGCTGCGGCTGGGAAGCCTCGTTCGAATTCCGTATCGGGAGCGACTGGCCGTCCGGAGCCTACCGGGTCACGCTGACCGCGGATGGTCGCGACGGCAAGCCGATCCAATGCCACCATATTTTCATCGTCGCGCCCCTGCCCGGCAAGAAACCCGGCCGTGTGCTGCAGGTGGCGGCGACGGGAACGTGGCTCGCCTACAACACCTGGGGCGGCTCCAACCACTACCAGGGCATCACCGGGCCGGATCGCAACCAGTATTCGCCCATCGTGTCGACGCAACGCCCCTGGTGTCGTGGCTTCGTCGTGCTGCCGAAGGATGCGCCGCGCGTGCCGCTGGAAGTCGCCGTGCCGCCCAAGACGGTGCCGCGCTATCCGCACATGGAATGGGCGCTCGCCACCGGCCATTCGAAGAAATACGCCTCGTCGGGCTGGGCCAGTTACGACAGCCATTTCTTCCGCTTCGCCGAACAGGCCGGCTATGAAGTCGATCTTGCCAGCCAGCATGATCTGCATTTTTCGCCGGACATACTCGACGGCTATGACTGTGCCGTCTTCGTCGGCCATGACGAATATTGGACCTGGGAGATGCGCGATGCCGTCGACGCCTATGTCGAGCGCGGCGGCCATGCGGCGCGCTTTGCCGGCAATTTCATGTGGCAGACGCGGCTGGAAGACGAGGGCCGCCGGCAGGTTTGCTACAAATATCGTTCGCGTGCCGAAGACCCGGCCTATCTCCCGGGCAGCGACGTCACCCGCGCCACCAATTCCTGGGAAGCGCCGGAAATCGGCCGGCCGGGATCGGCGACCTTCGGGCTCAATGCGACCCGCGGCCTCTATGCCGGTTGGGGCGGCTGCGCGCCGCGCGGCGCGCGTGGCTTCCCGGTTTACCGGCCCGAGCACTGGGCCTTCGCCGGCACTGGCATCTACTATGGCGACCTGCTGGGCGCCGACAGCCATGTCTATGGCTATGAGGTCGACGGGCTCGAGTTCGAGATACGCGGCGGCCTGCCCTACCCCGCAGCGACCAGCGGCGCGCCTGATGGCCTGCAGGTTCTCGCCGTCGGCATGGCGAGCCAGGTCGAGGAAAGCGCCGATATCCCGATCGAGGATCAGTTCCTCACCGACGAGGATGGCCGCTTCAACGCAGAAACGCTGTTCGGCGAGGCGACCGACGCCAACCTGGAAAAAGTCAAACGCGGCAATGGCATGATCGTCAATTTCCCGCGCGGCAAGGGCGAGGTGTTCCACGCCGGAAGCTGTGAATGGGTGGCCGGCCTGCTAAGAAAAGACCCGATGGTCGAACGCGTTACCCGCAATGTTCTCGATCGTTACCTCGGAAAGTCCTGACATGTCGAAAGTCCAATCCGCCACGCAAGACACTGACGCCCGGCGCCAATCGCATCTGTTCTATCTGTCCAGCCTGCGCCGGCCGCTGATCGATCGCGCCGAAGGCATCTACATGTGGACGCAGGACGGCCGCCGCTTCATCGACGGCTCTAGCGGCCCGATGGTCGCCAATATCGGCCATTCCAACCGCAATGTGCTGGATGCCATGAAGCGGCAGATGGACCGCGCCACCTTCGCCTATCGGCTGCATTTCGAGAACGAGCCGGCGGAGGAGCTGGCGCGGGAACTCGCCGGCAAACTGCCGGAAGGCATGGACCGTATCTTCTTCGTCTCGGGCGGCTCGGAAGCGACCGAATCCTGCATCAAGCTGGCGCGGCAATGGGCCGTCGCCACCGGCCAGGCCAGCCGCTGGAAGGTGATCACGCGCTTCCCCTCCTATCATGGCGGCACGTTGGGTTCGCTCTCGATTACTGGCGACGATGCGCTGGCCGAAACGTTCGAGCCGATGATGCGGGTGATGCCGACCGTGCCGGCGCCGAATGCCTGGCGCGACCGCGACAATCTCTCGATGGAACAGCGCGGTATCCGCTATGCCGACATGCTGGAAGAGAAGATCCTGGCCGAAGGCCCGGACAGCGTGGTCGCCTTCATCATGGAGCCGATTGGCGGTGCTGCGACATCAGCCCTTGTCGCTCCCGACAGCTATTATCCGCGCATCCGCGAGATCTGCGACCGCTACGGCATCCTGCTCATCCACGACGAAGTGATGAGCGGTGCCGGCCGCACCGGCAAGTTTCTCGGCGGCGACCACTGGAACTGCAAGCCCGACATCGTCGCGCTGTCCAAGGGGCTGGGCTCGGGCTATGCGCCGCTTGGCGCACTGGCCGCCCCGATGCGGCTGGTGCAGCCGCTGCTCGACTCGGGCGGTTTTCAGCATGGCCACACCTACGCCGGCAACCCGCTGGCCTGCGCTGCCGGGCTTGCGGTGCTCGGTGAAATGGATCGGCTCGATCTGATCGCCAATGCGGCTGCCATGGGCGATGTGCTGATGGACGGACTGAAGGGTCTGGCGAAGCGGTTTCCGTTCATTGCCGACGTACGCGGCAAGGGCCTGCTCACCGGCGCCCAGATGGTCGCCGATCCCGAGACGCTGAGGCCGATCGACCAGAACAAGAAAGCCACGCAGCGGCTGCTCGACCTCGCCTATGAGCGCGGGTTGATCATCTATGGCCGCAGGGTCAAGGGCGGCGTCGACGGCGACAATTTCATGGTCGCGCCGCCGATGATCGTCACCAGGGAGCAGGTCGGCGAGATCGTCTCCATCATCGGCGACTCGCTGGAGGTTCTGGCCTCCGAGCTCGACCTGCCGGTCGAAGGGTAAACGCATGGCGCCGCGAAAAGTCATCATCACCTGCGCCGTCACCGGCTCGGTGCACACGCCGTCGATGTCGCCCTATCTGCCGGTGACGCCGGACCAGATCGCCGCCGATGCGATCGCAGCCGCGGAAGCAGGCGCCTCGATCCTGCATCTGCACGCCCGCGACCCCAGGGATGGCCGCCCGACCGCCGATCCGGACGTCTACATGCAGTTCCTGCCACGCATCAAGCAGGCGACCGATGCGGTGATCAACATCACCACCGGCGGCTCGTCGCTGATGACGCTGGACCAGCGGCTGGCTGCGCCGCTGCGGGCCGAACCCGAAATGTGCTCGCTCAACATGGGTTCGATGAATTTCGCGCTGTTCCCGATGCTCGACAAGCCACGGGAATGGCAGCACGAATGGGAACCAAAGCTGCTGGAAGCCACCCGCGACACCATCTTCAAGAACACCTTCGCCGATATGGAAGGCGTGCTTGAGAGGCTGGGCATGGGCTGCGGCACGCGCTTCGAATTCGAATGCTACGATGTCGGCCATCTCTATTCGCTGGCGCATTTCCGCGACCGGGGTCTGGTGTCGGGACCGCTGTTCATCCAGTTCGTGCTGGGCATATTGGGCGGCATCGGCGCCGATCCGGACAATCTCGTCCACATGAAGCGGATCGCCGACAAATTGTTCGGTGACAGCTACCAGTTCTCGGTGCTGGCTGCCGGCCGCCAGCAGATGCCGCTGATTTCCATCGCGGCGGCGATGGGCGGCAATGTCCGTGTCGGGCTGGAGGACAGTCTTTATGACGGCCGCCAGCTGGCGAAATCCAACGCCGATCAGGTGCGTCGCATCCGTGGCATTCTCGATGGGCTGTCGCTGGAGGTTGCCACGCCCACCGAAGCGCGCGACATGCTGGCACTCAAGGGCGGCGACCGGGTGGCGTTTTGAAAGACGACAGTGATCAATCTAACATCCAATGACGTTCTCATACGCCCCGGTCGAGTGGAAGACGTCGAAAGCATCCACGCCGCGATCCTGAAACTCGGCACCCATATTGGTGCGCCCGAGGAAATCATCTCGACACCGGAGGATCTTAGAACTTACGGCTTTGGCGAAAAACCCGCTTTCTCCACACTGATCGCGGAAGTGGACGGCGAATTCGCCGGCCTTTGCCTGCATTTCCCGATGTTTTCGACCTGGATGGGGCGGCCTGGCGTCTATGTGCAGGACCTCTATGTCGAAGATCGGTTTCGCGGCCGCAAGATCGGCGAACGGCTGCTGCGGCACGTTGCGGCGCAGTGCCGGAAAGAAGGCGGCGTCTATCTCCGACTGTCCGTCGACACCGACAATGAAGGCGCCAAGGCCTTCTACGAAAGGCTGGGAATCGCCTGGTCAAGCTATGAGCAGACACAGAAGATCATCGGCGAGGCCTTCTTTGCCTTCGCCGACGCGGCCGAAAATGGGGATCAGGAATGAAAGCCTTCTATGCCGAGGAACAGAAGCGCCACGACCCCAAGGCCTTTCTTTCGAGCGGTACGGCGCAGCCCAATCCGGAAAAGCCGGAGCGCGTCGAGAGATTGTTAGCTGGCGCATTATCCGCGGGTTTCACGATCGAACGGCCGCGCAATCATGGGCTCGGTCCTGTCTCGGCGGTGCACACGCCGGAATATCTCGACTTCCTCGAGCATATCTACACGCGCTGGCAGCGCATCGACGGCGCGTCGGCTGAGGTGATTCCCAACATCCATCCGATTGCGCGCAACGGCTCCTATCCGGCCTCGGCGGTCGGCCAGGCCGGCTATCACATGGCCGATACGGCTTGCCCGATCTCGGGCGAGACTTGGCAGAGCGCGCTGTGGAGCGCCTGGAGCGCGGTCGGTGCGGCCGAGGCTGTGATATCAGGCGCACCGGCCGCCTATGCGCTGTGCCGCCCACCCGGTCACCATGCCTTTGCCGATGTCGCCGGCGGCTTTTGTTTCATCAACAACTCCGCCGTCGCCGCGCAGGTCTTGCGCAGGACGGCGTCGCGCGTGGCGATCCTCGATGTCGACCTGCATCACGGCAACGGCACGCAAGGCATCTTCTATGCACGGCCGGATGTGCTGACCGTCTCGCTGCATGCCGATCCGGTGCGTTTCTATCCGTTCTTCTGGGGCCATGCCGACGAGCGCGGCGAAGGGCCTGGCCTCGGCTACAATTTCAACCTGCCGCTGCCGCGCAAATCCGCCGACGCGGCGTTTCTCGAAGCGCTCGCGGTGGCGTTCCAGCGCATCCGTGCCTTTTCGCCGGATGCGCTGGTCGTGGCGCTTGGCCTCGACGCGTTCGAGGGCGATCCGTTCGGCGGACTTTCAGTGACGACGCCGGGGTTCTCGCGCATCGGCGAGGCCATCGCAAAGCTCGGCCTGCCGACGGTCATCGTCCAGGAGGGCGGCTACCTCTGCGACGAACTCAGCGACAATCTCACCGCGTTCCTCACCGGCTTCGGCGGCAAGGCGCGATGAAGATCGAAGCGATCGTCAGGATCGCTGCTGCCTGAGCATGGCAATGACCCGATGCACGCTCTCCAGCGTCTCGTCGATTTCGGCTGTAGTGTTGTAGTGGGCAATGCCGATGCGCACGACGCCATGCTCGGCCGGAATGCCCAACTGGTGGACGATCTCCCAGGCGTAGTTATGGCCGGACCACAGGAAGATATTTTCGGCATTCATCTGCCGCACGATCGTTTCGGGCACGATGCCGTCGACGGTGAAGGAAACCGTCGGAACGCGCTCGCCAAGCCGCTTCGGATCGGTGATGCCGTGGATGGTCAGACTTGAGATGTCGGAGAGGCCGTCGATCAGCTGTTGCGCCAGCGGGTTTTCATACGCAACCGAAACCGCAAACGCCTTGGCAATCTTCTGCCTTCTTGAACCGTCCCCGCCCGCCGCCGCACCAAGGTCGGCAAAGTAGTCGACCGCGGCGGTGAGACCGGCCATCAGTTCGATCTGCGGTGTGCCGAGTTCGAACCGCTCCGGCAAACCGTTCGACGAGCAGCGGCATTTGTAGGGTTTCAGGTCGTCGATGACATCACAGCGGCCCCACAATATGCCCATATGCGGGCCGAAGAATTTGTAGGCCGAGCAGATCAGGAAATCGCAGTCGAGTTCCTGCACGTCGATCAGTCCGTGCGGGGCGAATTGCACGGCATCGACATAGACAAGCGCGCCGGCGTTCCTGGCGATGGCGGTCAGCGCCTTCACTCGGTTGATCGAGCCGGTCAGGTTGCTGGCGTAGTTCAACGCGACCAGCCGTGTCTTGTCTGAAAGCAGACCAGCCAGCGTTGCTTCTTCAACCTGCCAGCTCTTTTCGTCGAACGGCAGCCAGCGCACGACAAGGCCGAGGTCCTCGGCCAGTTGCAGCCAGGGCGACACATTGCCCTCGTGGTCCATGCGGGTGAGGATAATCTCGTCGCCGGGCTTCATCGTGCGGCCGAGCGTGCGCGACATGT
This sequence comes from Mesorhizobium sp. Root695, assembly GCF_001428185.1. Classification (NCBI taxonomy): domain Bacteria; kingdom Pseudomonadati; phylum Pseudomonadota; class Alphaproteobacteria; order Hyphomicrobiales; family Phyllobacteriaceae; genus Mesorhizobium; species Mesorhizobium sp. Root695. The sequence goes on from NZ_LMHO01000045.1 coordinate 130,205, forward strand.
GATAGGTCAGCGTCGTCATGTTGGCGCCGATGATGATTTCCTCGGGGCTTGCGGCGCCAAGGAAATCAGCCATTGCCCGGTGCGCCTCGTCGACGACGGCTTGCGCGGCAATCGTCGTTTCGAAATAGCCGCCAAGGTTGGCATTGGTGGTCAAGAGGCAGCGCGACACGGCGTCCGCGACAGCTTGCGGCACCTGCGTGCCGGCCGGATTGTCGAGATAGACGCGGCGGCGGCCCTTGTCGGTCAGGGAGAGAGCGGGAAACCTTCCACGCACTGCCTCGATCGGAAAATCCACCATCGCTTACACCCCCCTGTTATTCCTGGATAAATTCTACCACCGGAGCCAATCAAGGGCAGGGATTGCCGACCCGCTGATGGATCGCATCCACCGCCTTCTGCATCTCTTCGGTCCAGACGACATTGACGGAAGACAGCGCCATGTCGAGCTGCGAAATGGTGGTGGCGCCGATGATGTTCGAGGTCACGAACGGCCGGCTTGACACGTAGGCATTGGCAAACAGCGCAGGCTCCAGGCCAAAGGAGCGCGCCAGCTCATTGTACTCGAGCTGTGCTTCGGCGGCATTGGGCGTCTCGTAGCGCTGGCCGCGATTGAACAGCTGCGAGCGCGACCCTTGCGGGCGCGCGCCATGGTCGTATTTGCCAGTCAGATAGCCTTGAGCCAGAGGCGAATAGGGGAGCAGCGACACCTGCTCGCGCTCGCAGACCTCGGCGAGATTCACCTCGAAAGTGCGGTTGACGAGATTGTAGGCGTTCTGGATCGACGCGACACGGGGTCCGATCCCTTTGTCAGCCTCAGCAAGGAACCGCATCACGCCCCAGGAACTCTCGTTCGACAGGCCGAAATGGCGGATCTTTCCTGCCTTCACCAACTCGTCGAACACGGCAAGCGTCTCGGCGATCGGCGTTTCGTCGGCCGGCGCGCCGACAGAATCGGCGCGCGGCGATACGGCGCCGACGCGCGTCGGGTTGGCGCCCCAGGGGATGTCCCGTTCCGGCCAATGGATCTGGTAGAGGTCGATATAGTCGGTGCCGAGCTTGGCCAGCGACTTGTCGATGGCGTCAAAAATATCGGCGCGCACCAGTTGCGATGGCCTGCAGCCGCGAAACCATCTGTTGGCCGTGGGGCCGACGACCTTGGAGGCAAGGATCACCTTGTCGCGGTTGCGGTTGGCCTTCATCCAGCTGCCGATGATCTTTTCGGTCCGTCCTTGCGTCTCCGCCTTGGGCGGGATCGGATAGAGTTCGGCGGTGTCGATGAAATTGACGCCGCGTGAAAAGGCCAGGTCCATCTGGGCGTGACCCTCGGCCTCGGTGTTCTGCTGGCCCCAGGTCATGGAGCCCAGGCAGATTTGGGTAACAAGAAGATCGGTCCGACCGAGACGGCGTTTGTGCATGGAATTCTGCTCCGGAGGGAAAGCGTGCGCGGTAGCGCGGGAGGAAGCCGCATCCTACAGGAAAGCAGAGCCGCTCTCCAAGCCTCGGCAGACCGACTTTTGCGTGAACCGGAAAAGTTTAGCGGCGAGCGCCGGCCAGCGCGCGGCGCTTGGCCTCGTCGATCAGCATGTTGGCCACCTGCATGCGGATCATGGCGCGCTGGCGCAGATGCGGGGCGACACGGTCGGGATGGTTGGCAAAGGCAAAGCTGCGGCGCATGCGGCTGAAGTCGGCGACCTGCTTGGGCTGGTTCAGGCCAAGTTCGACCGCGATGGATTCGGGATCGATCGGCGGCAGCTTTTCCTCGGGCTTTGGTTCTTCGCCAGCCAGAGCCAGTTTGGCATGATCGAGCAATGCGGCGAACTCGGTCGCCAGATCAGCACCCGCCTCGCGATATTCGGTGGCAAAGCCGCTGCCCGAAACCTTGATGCGGCCGGAATGGAGTTCATCGGCCACCGAGAGATAGTCGAACGGGATAGATGGACGAGCGCCGGCCTCTTCGCCCTCGATCCCGTCGCCCTTGTCGGAGGCAACGAAGAGGTCGTCGAGCAACGAAGCGAAATCACGCTTGGCGCCAGCAGCGATGTCAGCCTCCTCCTTGCCCGACCGTGCAAGCTTGAGAGCATAGAACCGGCTCGTTAAAAATGCATGCCATCGATCTTAACGAATTTAGCCGTCGCACGCGGTCGCCGCTTCAACTCCTCACCTCAAAACAAAAAGCCGGACTGCACTTTCATGCACTCCGGAATTCGCCAGGAGTGGCAGGAAAAACCGGCCATGTAGCCAGCATTCGAGGCTACGATGCGCGGCGGGCAAAAGTTTCACCTAGTTGCGGAAAAATGGCCAAGGAAAATCGTCAAGACATGGCAGGCATGCAAATGCTGCACTGCACAATTGTCACGATTCACCTATATTGGCTGACGTGGAGGACTAACCTGGAGCCTGAATTATGGGTTTCTTCACTGAAATGTTCGCCCGGCCGCGCCCGCAGGAACATCTGAGATACCGCTCGGCGCTCGCGCTGCTCCATTCGATGAGCAATGCCGACCGCGCCGACATCGGTATCAAGCCCGCCGACTTTCCACGCATCGCCCGCGAAATGGCCATTCGCTAGATGCGGCCGATCGCGAGATGTCCCGGATCGGTCCGGGACATCTCCAAAACCCCAATTTCTTAGCGCGCACCCAGGAACGTCGCCTTGCCCAACGGCACGCCATTGTGGCGAAGGATGTCGTAAGCCGTGGTGAGGTGGAAATAGAAGTTGGGCATGGCCACATGCAGCAGGTACTGCATGCCGGGCATCGAACTTTCGCGTCCGCCAAGCTTCAGCTCGATGATCTTGTCGTCGGAGCCGTCGAACTCGGCAGCCGAAAATGTCGTCAGAAGCTCCAGGGTCTTGGCGATGCGTGCCTGGACATCGGCAAAACTCGCCTCATTGTCCTCGTATCTCGGCACCTCGCGCCCGGCGAGTCGGGACGGTGCGCCCTTGGCGTGATCGGTGGCGATCTGCACCTGCCGGGTCAGAGCGTACATGTCGGGCGCCAGCCGAGCGGTCAAGAACACCTGCGGATCGATCTTGCGGTCAAGCGCATTCTGTTCGGCGGTCGCCAGCACATTGGACAGCGCTTTTAGCCTAGCTGAGAACACAGGCACGGAGGCCTCATACATCGATATCGTCATGTCAAATCTCCTGCCCGGCCGAACGCCGGCGGACGCGACGTAGCGCCTTCGCGCACGATTCTTCAAGACCGCCGATGCTGCGTCACCACGTTGCCGCAATCGCCAGAGTAGAATCTGCATATCGAGCGGAGATTCCGATGAGACGCGCCCTTTTCGCAGCGACTGCCTTTCTCTCCCTTGCCCCGATCGGCCAGACGGCATTGGCCGCTGAAGATGCCCCCGAAGCGCCCTACGTCGACGACCGGTCGAGCGCCGATGCGGTTGTCCGCTCGCTCTACAGTGCCATCAGCCGGCACGAATTCGCCCGTGCCTGGGGGTATTTCGGCGATACAAAGCCGGCAAAGGATTTCGACAGTTTCGTCAAAGGCTATGACGGCACCGACAAGGTCGAGGTTGCCACCGGAGGTGTCTCCGACGAAGGTGCCGCCGGCAGCATTTTCTACAACGTCCCCGTTGCCATCCGCGCGACGGACAAGAGTGGCGGCGAAAAGGTTTTTGCCGGCTGCTACACGCTGCGCCAAGTGAATGCCCAGATCCAGGCGGCGCCCCCCTTCGATCCGATCCATATCGAAAAAGGCGTGCTGAAACCCTCCACCGCCGACTTCGAGGAGGCGCTGCCGCCAAGCTGCGGCGATGGGCCGCCGCCACCGAAGAAGGACGCGGCACTGGAGCAGGCCAAGAAAGCCTTTCTGGCGACCTATGGCGACCAGTGCGACAAGCAGTTCCTCGCCGATGCGCCGACCGTTTTTTCGATCAAATATAAGGACAACGATACGCAGCCTGGCGATCCCGACAAGGAAACACGGCTGTTCCATTTTTCCTGCTCGGCCGCAGCGTACAATGAGAGCTCGATCTACTACATGACCGACGAGGTCTCGGGCGTGCAGCAATTGCAGTTCGCCGAACCCAAGATGGACATCCGCTACGAGAACAATAACAGCGACGGCAAATTGCTGGGCATGACCATCGTCGGTTTCCAGACGACCGGCTGGGCGGTCAATTCCGACTATGACGAGAACGCCCACACGATCACCACCTTCAACAAGTGGCGAGGGGTCGGCGATGCTTCCGACGCGGGGACGTATCTGTTCCGCAATGGCAATTTCTCGCTGGTCCAGTACGATGTCGATGCGTCCTATGACGGCGAGCAAAATCCGCAGACGGTTGTCGACTACAACACCGCGCCTTGAGCGTCACACGGGCTTGCCGGCAGCACAGATCAGGGCGCCTTCGACAGCATCCAGTTGAGCGTGCCGCGCCAGTCGGTCATGCGGATCGGCGTACCGTGGGTGCCTGTCTCGAAACGGACGAAGCGGGTCGGATAGGTCTTCGATTTGGCCAGGATCGAGCGAAAGAACGCCTCCTGATTTGCCACCGGGAAGACCACGTCGTGGCTGCCTTGGCCAAAAAAGACCGGCACGCGGCGCTTGAAGGCGGGGCTGGTGAAAAAGCTCTCATCCCACAGCGAGCCGAGCAGCAGCAGGCCGTCGATGCGGCCGCCCGTATCCTTGCGCGCGGCCAGCTTCCAGCAAAGCGCTCCGCCCATCGAGCCGCAGGCGACGAAGATTTTCGCGCCGGGCGACTGTTCGGCATAGTGACCGATCAGCGCCGCCACCTGCGCCGCTCCCTTGTCGCCGAACTCGGTAAAATCCGGACTGAGATAGAGGCCACCATTGCCGGCCATCAGATTCTTGAGCCGGTTGAAATTGCCGCCAAAGGTGAAGTCGTCGACACCCTGCTTGCGGCTGCCGCCCTGCCCGTGCAGGTAAAGCACGATAATGCCGGCGCCCTCGGTCTTGCCGACGGCGACATGCCTGACATCGCCGGCATCGGTTTTCAGCAACAGATCCTGCTGCGCCTTGCGAACGCTGGTGTCGGTGTATTGGGCGTTCACCCGGCGCTCCGGCACCTGGTCACGCTGGTTGATATCGCGCATCTCGCGGTAGTCGATGACCGTGTAGGCACCGCTGGTGTTGGACGACAGTGTGGCCGGATAGGCGAAGAGATCGTCCTTGAAGGGTTTTAGTTCGAGAGCGGCAGCGGGGGCGGCGACACAAAAAACAAATGTTGCCGCCAGGAAGGCGTGGAGCTTTACGAATGCGACGGTACGAATAGCCATCCCTCAGGCATGCGTAATTCGGTCTGGGTTTGTCAATCCTGCAGCACGCCGCCGGCACATTCCAGTGCCTCGCGTGTGTCGACATCGACAGACGCCGCCGCGCCGATCTCGACATCGATGACATCGAGCCCTTCGGCCTCAACCAGATGGCGTGCGCCGGTGTCGCCTTCGAGATGGGCGATCGCCGGAAACAGCGAACGCGGCAACAGCACCGGGTTGCCGCGCTTGCCGTCATGCGAGGCGCGGACCACCGCATTGCCGCCGGCCTTGCGGAATGTATCGACCAACCTGTCGAGGTCGTCGGACGTGATATCAGGCATGTCGCCGAGAACGATCATCACGCCGGCGCAACCTTCCGGCAGATAGGCAATGCCGGCCTTCAGCGACGTAGACAGGCCCTCGGCAAAATCGGGATTGTCGGCGAAGGTCACGTCGAGGCCTGCCAGCGCCGTGCGCACCCGCTCTCGTTGATGGCCGGTGACGACAATCGTGCCAGACGCCTTCGAGCCTAGCGCCCGCTCGGCGGTGCGGCGCACCAGCGGCTTGCCGTCGAACAGCGCCAAAAGCTTGTTCGGTCCACCCATGCGGCTCGACCGGCCGGCCGCCAGCAGCACGATGCCGACCTTGAGCTGGCTTTTGGCCGGGAGCGGTTCGCGCGGCTGCGGCCGCGTCGGGATTTCCATCAACAGCCCGCCGACCCCCATGCCGGCAATATCCTTGGCGGTCACGTCAAGGCCAGCGATCAACCGATCCAACACCCAGTCGAAGCCGTTTTCCTTGGGGCTGCGGGCGCAGCCGGGCGCGCCGATGACGCGCTTGCCGTCAAGCATGCCCAACACCAGCAGATTGCCGGGATCGACCGGCATGCCCGCCCGGATGACGGTACCACCCGCCCTCTCGATCGCTGCAGGAACGACATCGGCGAAATCGCTCATCGCGGAGGCGCCGAAGATCACCACCATGTCGTTGTCACGCGCCAGGGAGGCCGCGGCTTCCGCCACCGGTGCGATCTCATGCGGCGTGCGGCGCTCTGCCGTCAGCCTGCCGCCCGTGCGCGCCAGCCGCGCTTCGGTGACGCGCAGCGTCTTGTCCAGCACACTTGGCTTGATGCCCGGCAGAACCGTCTGGATGACGCCGACACGCACGGGCCGGTAGGCATTGACGGCAAATATCTCGCCACCGGCGCAGATCTTGGTCGCGGCGTCGACCAGCGCCGAACTGACCGCGAAGGGAATGATCTTCACGGTCGCGACCATCTGGCCTCTCTCGACCGGCGCATGCTGCGCCAGCGTGGCGATGGTGATGGCCGGATCGATGGCATTGATGGCATCGATCATAGCGGCATCGACCGTAAAGATGCCCGACGCTCTGGCATGGAGATTGACCCGCCCGGTCGTAGCCGACCTGGCCTCGATGCCGCGAAAAGCCATGCTCTCGGCGATCGTCTGCGCGGCGGCATCCTCGCCGAGGTCGTCGGCGGCCAGCACGGCTGCAACAACCTCAGAAATGCCGGCGGCCCGCAGCAGCGCCAAATCTCCGGCGCTCAGCCTGTGCGCCTTGCGGAAGCGGCGCTCGCCGGCGGTGGTGGCGTGCGCCAGCACCGCACCTTCCGCCGTTTCAATCGGGATCGGGCCGAATTTCACGCCGCCGCGCCTTTTGCATCCATACCGCGCGAGCGGAACGCGTGGATCGCTTGCGCCAGCACCGCAACGGCGATCTCGGCCGGGCTGGCCGCACCGATATCGAGCCCGATCGGCGCATGGATACGCGCGATCTGCTCGGCGCTCGCGCCCAGCGCCAGCAAGCGTTCGACGCGCTTGGCATGCGTCTTCCTGCTGCCAAGCGCTCCGACATAGAAACAGTTGGCGTCGAGAGCCGCCTTCAGGGCGAAATCATCGACCTTCGGGTCATGGGTGACGGCGGCAAGTGCGGTGTAGCTGTCGAGCGGCAGACGCTTCAGCACATCCTCCGGCCATTCGGCATGAAGCGCCACGTCAGGGAAGCGGTCCGGCGTGGCGAAGGCGGTGCGGGGGTCGATGATCTCCACGGGATAGCCGGCGATTTTCGCCATCGGGGCCAGCGCTTGGCTGATATGGACAGCGCCAATCACGACCAGACGCGGCTGCGGCAGATGCGCGTTGAGAAAGAAGGTTCGACCCTCTGCTTCGACCGAACCGGAATTGCCTGATCGAAAGGCCTTGGCGATCGCGGCTCCCAGATCGCCGGCGACCTGATCGCCCTCGCGCACGATGCGGTCGCGGCCGTCACCAAGGTCGGTGACAAGAATCGCCGCGCGGCGGGCGCGGCGTTCGGCGTTCAGAGTTTTCAGTGCATAGGGATCCATCAGAGATCAGCCGAGCCTTTCCACGTACACCTTGATGCGGCCACCACAGGAAAGGCCGACCTGCCAGGCGGTTTCATCCGCAACCCCAAACTCCAGCATCCTGGCCTTGCCGCTGTCGATGACGTCGATGGCTTCCGTCACCACCGCGCCTTCGACGCAGCCGCCAGAAACAGAGCCGTGGAAATTGCCGTCCGCATCGATGACCAGATGGCTGCCTACGGGTCGGGGCGCCGAGCCCCAGGTCTCGACCACTGTCGCGATGGCCACGTCCTTGCCGTCCTTCATCCACCCCTCCGCGATGATCAGGGGATCGCGAGCTTCATCCAGATAAATGCTGTTTTCCATGACCATTTCTCCAGAAGTCTGTTTTTCTCGAGGATCTGTTATTCGGATGGGAAAGATATGGTTATGCGGCGTGCCTCGCGCCAGCGTCCAGCCATCGGCGCGGATCGACGGATTGTGCCGACTTCTTGTCCAGCGACGCGCAGAGATCGGCGAGCGCATCGAGATTGTGCACCGAACGGAACTCGTCGACATGCGGCAGCATCGCCATGACGCCGCGGGCGCGCGCCTGGAAGCCGTCGTAACGCAGCAACGGGTTCAACCAGATCAGCCGCCGGCAGGACTTGTGCAGGCGCTCCATTTCCTCCGACAGGCCGGCGACATCGTCGCGCTCCAGCCCGTCGGTGATCAAAAGCACGACCGCGCCCTGCCCCAGCACGCGTCGCGACCATATCAGGTTGAACTCGGCCAAAGTATCGCCGATGCGGGTGCCGCCCGACCAATCCTTGACCGCCGCCGAACAGTCGGCAAGTGCGGCATCGGGATCGCGATGGCGCATCTGCCGCGTCAGGTTGGTGAGCCGGGTGCCGAAGACGAAAGTGTGCACGCGCCGGCGCTTTTCCGTCAGCGCATGCAGGAAGTGCAGGAAAATGCGTGTGTACTGGCTCATCGAGCCGGAAATGTCGGCCAGCACCACCAGCGGCGGATGAACCTCGCGCGGTGATCGGAATTTCGGCAGGATCAGTTCGCCGCCGGTGCGCGCGGCCGAACGCATCATGGCGCGCGGATCGATGCGGCGCCCATGCGCATCGGCCTTGTAGCGCCGGGTCCGCACCATGTCGAAAGGCAGCCGCAACTGCGCGATCGCCTTCTTGGCGTCGGCCATCTCTGCGGCGTTCATCTGGGCAAAATCCTTAGCCCGCAACACCTCGTTGCCGGAGAAGGTGAAGCGGGCGTCGACCTCGATCTCGGGAATTTCTTGGCGCGGCTGATTCTTCTGGTGGCCCTCGAACATCGCCTGGCTGACGCGGTTTTCGGCCGCGCGGGGTTTTTGCTTTTCCCTGACATCAGGCGCCACCGGCGAAAACATCGCCAGCATCTTCTCGATCAGTTCGCGCGACTTCCAGAACAGCCGGAAGGCCTCGTCGAAAGTGGCGTGATCCTCATGCCTGGACACCAGCACGGCGTGCAGCGTCCAGTAGAAATCGTCGCGCGAACCGATGCCGGCGACCAGCACCGCTTCGATGGCATCCTTGACCGAGGCCGGCCCGACCCGCATGCCGGCCTTTCGCAAGGTGCGGGCGAAATAGACGATGTTGTCGGCGATCCGCCCGTCCGCCGTCGCTTCTTTCGGTTCGGGGCGCGACATCGCCTACTCCGCAGCCGAAAGCTCGGCCTTCACCTCGTTGAGGATGCGCCGGCCTTCGCCCTGTTCGATGCGGGCAATGTCGTCCTGGTATTTCAACAGCACGCCGATCGTGTCGGAGACGGTTTCCGGATCGAGCGCCACTTTGTCAAGCTCGGTCAGCGCGCCGGCCCAGTCGATGGTTTCGGCGACGCCGGGCACCTTGAACAGCTCGATCTGACGCAGCTTCTGGATGAAGGAGACCACTTCGGCCGAAAGCCGCTGGTTGGCCTGCGGCACCTTGCGGCGCACGATCTCCAGTTCGCGCTCGGCGTTTGGATAGTCGACCCAGTGATAGAGGCAGCGCCGCTTGAGCGCATCGTGGATCTCACGGGTGCGGTTGGTGGTGATGATGACGATCGGCGGTTCCTCCGCCTTGATGGTGCCGAGTTCGGGCACCGTCACCTGGAAGTCGGACAGGATTTCGAGCAGGAAAGCTTCGAACGCCTCGTCGGTGCGGTCGAGCTCATCGATCAGGAAGACCGGAGCAGCGCCCGCCTTGCCGGTCAGCGCATCGAGCACCGGGCGGCGGATCAGGTATTTCTCGGAGAAGACGTTGCGCTCCATGGCGGAGCGCTCGACCTTGCCGGCCGCCTCCTCCATGCGGATCTCGATCATCTGCGCGGCGTAGTTCCACTCATAGACGGCGGACGAGACGTCGAGGCCTTCATAGCATTGCAAGCGGATGAGCCGGCGGCCGAGCGCCTGCGCCAACACCTTGGCGATCTCGGTCTTGCCGACACCGGCCTCACCCTCGAGGAACAGCGGCCGCTTCATGCGCAGCGACAGGAACAGCACGGTCGCCAGCGATCGGTCCGCCACATAGTCCGCGCCGGTCAGGAGATCGAGCGTCTCGTCGATCGTCCGCGGCGCGGCGCGCGGTTTCAGCTCGGTCATTCTTTCTCCGTGAACGCCGCCGCTCCGCTCTCCAGAACGTGGTAGCCGCGGGCGTGGTAGATCAGCGGCCGCAAATTATCGCCCATCCGCAGGCCTGTCACCTTGCCAAAAAGCACACGATGCGTCGCCAGATCCTTGGTGTCGATCAATTCGCAGTCGAACACGGCGAGCGCGCCCTTCAGCGTCGGCGCGCCGGTGGAGATCACGTCCCATTCGCCGAGCGCGAAACGCTCCTCGACCGGCAGGCCGGTGATGCCGGAAAAGCCGACCGACAGCGGCTCCTGGTGCGAAGCCAGCGTGTTCAAGGCAAATTTGCCGTTTTTCACGAACGGCTCGTTCTTGAGATTTTCGCGGTTGAGACAGACCAGAACGGTCGGCGGGGTATCCGATACCGAACAGGCCGCGATCACTGTCGCACCGCGCTTGCCCGCCGGCCCGTCGGTGGTGACCACATGGACGTGGCCGGCAAAGTGGCTCATCGCGTCGCGATAGGCCTGCGGCCCAATGTCGTTCTTCTTCAGCACTGGAAATTTTCCATGGTCATGACCCTATCGCTATATATGGCGACATACGACATGCCACAAGCGAGGCGACGGCTGGACCTCGGCTCATCTCCTTGAATTCGCATGTTGCACCAAGGCCGGGCAGCCTTTAGGTCTTGGCGGGAATTGGCGCCTGCAACATGTCGCCAGCTTGGAGGAAATCTTCACCAGGATGCGACCCAGGACAACGACAACGGCCGCATTGGTCTGGCTTTTCATGGCCAGCGCCACCAGCGCCCAGACGCTGCTGGTCGGCGTCGCCGCGCCCCTGTCGGGACCATCGGCCATTCTCGGCAAGCAGATCGAGGCCGGCACCGGTCTGGCGACCGAAGCGAACGGCATAGAACTCAAGACCGTGGATGACGCCTGTACCGCCGACGGCGGCGCCGCGGCGGCCAGGGAGTTCGTTACGGCCAAGGTCAATATCGTGGTCGGCTTTCTCTGCACCGAGGCGATCGAGGCGGCGATGCCGATTCTCAAGGACGCCAACATTCCGGTCATCACCGTTGGCGTGAGAACCGAAAGCCTGACCGACCGCCGCGCCAAGACCGGCTGGCCGGTCTATCGCCTCGGGCCACGCGGCGACGATGAGCGCAACACCGTCGCCTCTGTCCTCACCCATCTGTGGCAGAACGAGCTGTTCGCCATTATCGACGACGGCACCATCTATGGCCGTGAGATCGCCGAGACGCTGCGGGCAGCGGCCGAGCAGGCGGCGCTGAAACCGGTGTTCGTCGACACGTTCCGGCCACAGCTCGACAATCAGATCGGCATGATCGGCCGGCTGAAGAAGGCCGGCGCCACGCATGTCTTTGCCGGCGGCGACGGCGAAGACATCGCCATCATGGGCCGCGATGCCGCACAGCTCCAGGCGGGTATCGTCTTTGCCGGCGGCGAAAATCTCCGCGCACCGCCGGGCGACGTGCCCTATGCGACGGGCACACTGATGATCGCACCCCCGGAATGGGCTGATGTCGCCGACCCAAAAGTGCTGGCGGCCTTTGCCACGCAAAAGATCGTGCCGGAAGGTTATGCGCTGCCGGCCTTTGCGGCGGTCGAAATCGCCAAGGCGGCGTCAGGTTTGTCCGAAAGCTTGGGCAAGCCGCTGACTGAAGCCCTGACCGGACAGGATTTCACCACCGCGATCGGGCCGATCCGCTTTGATGCAAAAGGAGATCTCAGCCAAAGCCCCTACCGCGTCTTCCGCTTCGACGGCACGCGCTTTGCGCCTTTGGAAAGCAACTGATGTTTCGCACCGGCCCGCGCAACCTGATCACCGACGTTGCCGGCCTGCGCGTCGGCAACGCGTCCGACGCCAGGCTGAAATCCGGCGTCACGACCGTGCTTTGCGATGCGCCCACGGTGGCCGGCGTTCAGATCCTGGGCGGTGCGCCGGGCACCCGGGAGACCGACCTGCTCGAACCGCACAATTCAGTCGAGGCGGTCCACGCCGTGGTGCTTTCGGGCGGTTCGGCTTTCGGCCTCGACGCGGCATCCGGCGTGCAGGCGGCGCTGCGTGAACGCGGCATCGGCTTCGAGGTCGGCGGCTTTCGTGTGCCGATCGTGCCGTCGGCGATCCTGTTCGACCTGCGCAATGGCGGCGACAAGGATTGGGGCCGTTATCCGCCTTACCGCGAGCTTGGCTATGAATCAGCGCAAACCGCCACCGCCGACTTCCAACTCGGCACCATCGGCGCCGGCACAGGCGCGCTGACCTCGGGGCTGAAGGGCGGCCTCGGCTCCGCCTCGACGCTGCTGGACAGCGGCGTCACCGTCGGCGCGCTGGCCGCCGTCAATCCGACTGGCTCGGTGACAACAGGCCGCACCCGCCATTTCTGGGCAGCACCATTCGAAATCGGCTACGAATTCGGCGGGCTTGGCTATCCCTCGCCGATGCCGGACGACGCGAAAGATATCCTGCTGAAATACCGCGACAAACATGTCCGGAGGCAGACGGAGACCGGCGGCAACACCACCATCGCCGTCATTGCCACCGATGCGGTCCTCACCAAGGCCGCGGCAAAACGGCTGGCGATATCGGCGCATGACGGATTCGTGCGCGCCATCTGGCCGACGCACACGCCGGCCGATGGCGACCTTGTGTTCGCGCTGGCGACCGGCACCAGCGGCATCGAACTCGCCGCCGACGCGGCAATTGACCTCTACGCCGCTGCCGGTGCCACCATGGCACGTGCCATCAGCCGCGGCGTGTTTGCCGCGACGCCTAACGAAAACGATCTGTTTCCGGTCTGGTCGTCACGCTTGGGATGAGGCGGAAGGCTTCAATCAGACCGGATCGGACTTTTCTTCCTCGAACGTCACCGCGACATCGGAATTCGCCGACAGCCACACCTTCTTGCCATCGACCTCGGCAATCAGGCTCAGGGGAATGTAATGGTGATGGCCCTTGTGAGCGCCCTCGCCGCTATCGGCCTTGGTCAGCTTGATGCGCTGGCCGTCGACTTTGTCGACGGTACCGACATGCACGCCATCGGCGCCGACGACTTCCATATGCTCACGAATTTTGCTGGTGTCGGTCATGGTGGTTCTCCATTGGGACTGCCGACATTAACAAATGACGGGCCGATTGGATGCATCGGCTTTCGCATTGCACGACGTTTTGATTTCGTCGTGCTAGGGGATTGAAACGATCACGGGGGTGAAGACCGATGCGAATGCTCTTTCTCTTTGCCGTTGGCCTGCTTGCACAGTTTGCGACTTCGATCGGCGCACGTGCCGGCGATGTCGCCGAGCTTGAAATCCTCGGCTTCAACAAGGACGGCGGCGTCTTCGCTTTCGAGGAATATGGCGTGCAGGATGGATCGGGCTTTCCCTATGCCAACCGCTACTACATCGACACCAGCACCGACAGCTTCCTCAAGGGCACACCGATCCGGGTCCGGCTCGAGGACGAGAATGCCAAACTCGACGCGGCGCGCCTTCAGGCCCGGCAAAAAGGCGAAGCCATTGTCAGTCAGGCCGAGCTGAGCGCCAACCGCGGCATCACCGCCGGTTTCAACCCTGTAACCGAACTTTCGGCCGATCCGCACCGGATGGCGGTCAACCCGCGCCCGATCTTTTCGCCGGTCGACCCACCGCTCGAGTTCCGCCTCGACGAGTTGGGCATGAACAACACCGAGGGCTGCGAGACCCAGGGCGAGATCAACGGCTTCCGGCTGCTGCGCATCGAGGCGCAGGATGGCGGCACCACCAAGCTGCTGCACGAGGACAAGGCGATCCCGAAAAGCCGGGGTTGTCCGAACGGCTATCGCATCGGCGCCGTGCAGACCTTTTCAATGGACAGTCTGAGCGCCTATGCGGTGCTGATCGCGGTGCGCCAATACGGCTTCGAGGGGCCGGACTTTCGCTGGATAGCGGTGACCGGCCGGCTGTGACACCGCTTGTTCGACCCGCCATGCGCTATCGTGCGCTGAACCGCCTTCGCCGCGCGATACCGACGCCGCGCACAGCGCTTTTCGGCGCCTTGCTGTGGGCGGTGACGATGGGTGCCAGTGCACTCGTCACCCTGTTTTTGGACGACTGGGAGACGCCGGCGAAAATCCGCATCGTCACCGTGCTGTTCGCGTTGGGGGCTGCGCTGGCCTTTCCGATTGGCCTGTTTGCGGCGCGACTGGTTTCGCAGGGAAGGCGCTGGGAAGTCGCCTTCGCGGCGGCGTTCGTGTGCCTCACTGCAGCAACGATCGGCCTGACCGGCGGGCTGTTTGCCTTGCAGTACCGCTCCTATTACGCCGCGTGGCATGCACCTGCTTTCACCCACACCTGGGCCCTCCAGTTCGTCTTCACGACGTTGATTGCGCTCTATCAGTTCGTCGTGCTGGGCATCCGGCTCTATTTTCCACTGGGTTTCGTCGCCCTGTTTGCCGCGGGTGTCTGGTTTGCCCGCCAGCAGCGTTGAGCATTTTGCCCGCCTCTGTTAGGACGCGGGCAAACTTCTCGATACGTCAGGACTGACCGATGATCCCTCGCTATTCCCGGCCGGAAATGGTCGCCATCTGGTCGCCCGAAACCCGGTTCCGCATCTGGTTCGAGATCGAAGCCTATGCGTGCGACGCACTGGCCGAACTCGGCGTGATCCCCAGGCAAGCGGCAAAAACCATCTGGGAAAAGGGCAGTGCTGCAAAATTCGATGTCGAGGCGATCGACGAGATCGAGCGCGTCACCAAGCACGACGTCATCGCCTTCCTCACCCATCTTGCCGAATTCGTCGGGCCCGACGCCCGCTTTATCCACCAGGGCATGACCTCGTCAGATGTTCTCGACACCTGCTTTGCCGTGCAGCTTACCCGGGCCAGCGACATCCTGCTCGCCGACATCGACGGCCTGCTTGCGGCACTCAAGCGCCGTGCCTTCGAGCACAAGGACACCGTCACCATCGGCCGCAGCCACGGCATCCATGCCGAGCCGACAACCTTCGGCGTCAAGCTGGCGCAGGCATATGCCGAGTTCTCGCGCTGCCGCGAGCGCCTGGTGCATGCGCGGGAAGACATCGCCACCTGCGCCATTTCGGGCGCGGTCGGCACCTTCGCCAACATCGACCCCTATGTCGAGGAACATGTGGCGGCAAAGCTCGGCCTGAAGCCCGAGCCGGTGTCGACGCAAGTGATCCCGCGCGACCGCCACGCGATGTTCTTTGCCACGCTCGGCGTCATCGGCTCGTCGGTCGAGCGGCTGTCGATCGAAATCCGGCATTTGCAGCGTACCGAAGTGCTTGAGGCGGAAGAGTATTTTTCGCCGGGCCAGAAAGGCTCCTCGGCAATGCCGCACAAGCGCAACCCGGTGCTGACCGAAAACCTCACCGGGCTTGCCCGCATGGTGCGATCCATGGCGCTGCCAGCTATGGAGAATGTGGCGCTCTGGCACGAGCGCGACATCTCGCACTCCTCGGTGGAGCGCATGATCGGGCCGGACGCCACGGTGACGCTGGATTTCGCGCTGTCACGGCTGACCGGCGTCATCGACAAGCTGCTCGTCTATCCCGAGAACATGCTGAAGAACATGAACAAGTTCCGCGGCCTCGTGCATTCGCAACGCGTCATGCTGGCGCTGACGCAGGCGGGCCTGTCGCGCGAAGACTCCTACCGGCTGGTGCAGCGCAACGCCATGAAAGTTTGGGAGCAAGGCGCTGATTTTCTTGAGGAACTTTTGGCCGACAAGGAAGTGACCGCAGCGCTGCCGGAAGCCGAAATCCGCGAGAAATTTGACCTGGGCTATCACACCAAGCATGTCGACACGATCTTCAAGCGGGTGTTCGGGGAAGCCTGAGACCCGTCCGAAACAAAAATAGGTCCGCAGGCCATTGCCGGCGGACTTGTTTGTTTTGGTGTCCGGAGGACGGTCAGGCCTTGCCGGGAACAGCCCTGATCACCGTGCCCCAGGGATCTTCGCGGGTTATCGGGCTCGTCACATTGTCCGAACGCATTTCGACCCAGGCCAGACCAGACCGGGTGGAATCGCGGCGGCCGGCGCCCGAACTCTGCCAGGCGTTAGCGCCGATGTGGTGGTGATAGCCGCCCGACGACAGGAACACCGCCTGGCCGCCATATTTCGCCACCGTGTCGAAGCCGAATTCCTGGTTCCACCAGGCTTCGGCGTCTTCCGGCCTGCCGACGCGCAGGTGGACATGGCCGACAATGCTGTCTTCCGGCGCGCCCTGCCAACCGGCGTCACCTGCCGGCACCTCGGCAACGACGGACGGGATGTTCAGCCGCTCCGTCGCCATGGCGATCTTGTCGCCATTCCACTTCCAGTCCTTGGGAAGGCGATCGGCATAGATCTCGATACCGTTGCCTTCTGGATCGGTCAGGTACAGCGCTTCGCTGACCAGATGGTCGGAAGCCCCCTCGATGGCGATCTTGTCTGATATGGCGTGGTTGATCCAGCGGCCGAGATCGGCGCGGCTGGGCAGCAGGAAGGCTGTGTGGAACAGGCCGGCGCTGCGCGGATCGTCCGGCTTGGCCGAAGGATCGCCCTCGATGACCAGCAACGGACGGTTGGCGGCGCCCAGCGTAATCGCACCGTCGGCACGGCTCAACTCCTGCAGACCGACGACCCGGCGATAATATGCGGCAAGACTTTCGGCATCGCGCGCCTTCAACCCGACGCGGGCAACGCTGACCGGGGTGGTGGCGGCAAAAGGCAGTTCACTCATCAGATGCTCCGTTCGACCAGCCTGCGGTGAAAAGGCAAGAAGCGCCGCGCTGCCGATCATCATACGTCGTGTCAGTTCCAATATCCGGGTTCCCGCACACGGCTGTTTCTGTTCCCACCACAAATCGTCCACAGGCATCGTTCACACAAGACGCGAAGAAGCGAACATCGTGTTCACTATTGTGATCAAGAGTGCCGTTGATGACCGTTGCACGAAGCGACGCCGCTCGCTATCTCAGCGCCATGAAGGTCAAGGAAGCAGATATTCTCATCGTGCCGGGCTACACCAATTCCGGCCCCGATCATTGGCAAAGCCGCTGGCAGTCGAAGCTGTCGACGGCGCGCCGCGTCGAGCAAACGGAATGGTCGAAGCCGGTGCGCGAGGACTGGACGGCGAGCGTGGCCAAGGCCGTTAACGAGGCCGACAGGCCGGTCGTCCTGGTCGCGCACTCGCTCGGTGTCGCCACGGCGGTGCAAGCCATTCCGCAGTTCCGCAAGCCGGTTGCCGGGGCTTTCTTCGTGGCGCCGCCCGATGTCGCCAATCCCAAGATCAAGCCGAGGCATCTGATGACCTTCGGCCCCTACCCGCGCGAGCCGCTGCCCTTCCCGTCCATCGTGATCGCCAGCCGCAACGATCCGTTCTGCGCCTTCGATGTGGCCGAGGATATTGCGGGCGCATGGGGTTCGCTGTTCATCGATGCCGGCGAGACCGGCCACCTCAACGCGGATTCGGGCTTCGGGCCGTGGCCCGAAGGTTCGATGACCTTCGCCAAATTCCTGACGGATCTGAAGGCCTGAGCGTCTTCAGGAGCCGATCGAATCCCTGACGCTCTTGATCAGGGTTCTTGCGCCGAGCCCGATCAGCGCGTGTTCCGAGCCCATGGCCAGCAGCCGGTAGCCCATCGACACAACACGGCCGGCAATTGCCGGCTCGACGACATAGATCGCCGCATACTTACCGGCCTTGCGGGTACGCTCGGCGACCGACGCCACCGTCTCCATCATGCTTTCCAGCGTCGAATTGACCGTGGCGCCATTGCTCCAGGCGATCGAGAAATCCGACGGGCCAAGGAAGATGCCGTCGATGCCCGGCGTGTCGAGGATGCCATCGAGCGCATTAAGGGCCGCACGCGTCTCGACCATGGCGAAAGCCATGGTGCGCTGGTTGCTGTCACGCAGCCAGTCGGCCTGGTCGCCCTTGCCGTGGCGCGGAAAAGCGTAGGTCGGACCCCAGGAGCGCTCGCCGAGCGGTGGATATTTCATCGCGGCGGCGAACAGTTTTGCGTCGGCAACCGAGTTCACCATCGGCGCGATGACAGCCTCGGCGCCGAAGTCGAGCGCGCGGCTTGCCATGTCGAAACGGCCGACAGGAATGCGCACCAGCGCCGGCTTGCCGGCAGCGAGCACCGGCACCAGGCCGCGCAAGACGCTGTCTTCGTGATGGCCGCCATGCTGCATATCGAGCGTGACGGCATCAAACCCCTGCTTGGCGACGATCTCGACACTCAAGGCATCCGGCACGCCGGACCATGCGGTGAACAGCGTTTCATCGGCCGCCAGGCGGGACTTCAGGGACATGGACTCTTTCCTTGTTAACGATCGCAGTTCAGCCGGAAACCGCGGCAAAGGCAAAGAAAAACCGCCCGGATAGGCCGGGCGGTCGATTGGTCCAGTCATTCTTTGGCCTGTCGCAGGTTCTCTGTCGCAAAACCGTGGGACACTTTTGCGGAACCTGCTTCGGCCGGATCAGGTGTTCTTGATCTGCTCGATCGCCTGCGCCATCAACTCGTCCATGGTGCGACGGATCTGATGGTCCGACTGGTCGACGCCGGCCGCATCGAAATCCTTGCGGATCTTGCGGAACACGTCGTGGTCGCCGGCTTCCTCGATGTCGGAAACAACCACTTCCTTGGCATAGGCGTCGGCGTCGGCGCCCGACTTTCCGAGCTTTTCGGCGGCCCACAGGCCGAGCGCCTTGTTGCGGCGCGCAGCGGCCTTGAACCGAAGTTCCTCGTCGAAAGCAAATTTGCGCTCGAAGCCCTCTTCGCGGTCTTTCATGCTGCTCATGGCGTCCCTCCGGGTCAAATTCGATTCGTTGGCGGTGAATATGTGCGTTGCCAAAGCACAAACCAAAAGGTCGCGGGCCGGTCAATACGCTTCATCGCATGCTGCGCTGCGGCATTTCAGTCCCGAAAGCGGTTGATTGGAAGGATTTGCCGATTGAGCAAACGATGTGATTGGGGTAGACCCGGCATTGAACCCTACCGTAGCCGCACTATTTCAGGCAGACGGACAGGAAATGGTCTGATACCGCCTGTCCGGAACCCCAGAGAAAAATCAGATGAAAAATCGCCGCCGCATTTATGAAGGCAAGGCCAAGATCCTCTATGAGGGACCCGAACCGGGCACGCTTATCCAGTTCTTCAAGGATGATGCAACCGCGTTCAACAAGAAGAAACACGAAGTCATCGACGGCAAGGGCGTCCTCAACAACCGCATTTCCGAGTACATTTTCAACCATTTGAACCGTATGGGCATTCCGACCCATTTCATCCGCCGGCTCAACATGCGCGAGCAGCTGATCAAGGAAGTCGAGATCATTCCGCTCGAAGTGGTGGTGCGCAATGTCGCTGCCGGTTCGCTGTCCAAGCGTCTCGGCATCGAGGAAGGCACGGTTTTGCCGCGCTCGATCATCGAATTCTATTACAAAGCCGACGCGCTCGACGATCCGATGGTGTCGGAAGAGCACATCACCGCGTTCGGCTGGGCGAGCCCGCAGGAAATCGACGACGTCATGGCGCTGGCCATCCGCGTCAACGACTTCCTCTCCGGTCTGTTCATGGGCGTCGGCATCCAGCTCGTCGACTTCAAGATCGAATGCGGCCGCCTGTTCGAGGGCGACATGATGCGCATCGTCGTCGCCGACGAGATTTCGCCGGACTCCTGCCGCCTGTGGGACGTGGCGACACAGGACAAGCTCGACAAGGACCGTTTCCGCCGCGACATGGGTGGCCTTGTCGAGGCCTACCAGGAAGTTGCCCGCCGCCTCGGCATCATGAACGAGAACGAGCCGCCGCGCCCCACCGGCCCGGTGCTTGTCGCCTCGACCGACGGCCTCAAAGGCAAGCCGCACTGATAGCGGTTTGCGACCCGATATTCAGAACAGGAGCATGTCCAGCGTGATCAAGGCCCGCATTACCGTCACCCTCAAGAACGGCGTGCTCGACCCGCAAGGCAAGGCGATCGAACACGCATTGTCCGGCCTGGGCTTCGGCGGTGTGGGCGCGGTGCGGCAGGGCAAGGTGTTCGACGTCGAGCTGGCGGAAAGCGACAAGGCCAAGGCCGAGGCCGACCTGAAGGCCATGTGCGACAAGCTGCTGGCGAACACGGTGATTGAGAATTATAGTGTAGCCATCACCTGAGGTTGTACCGGAGGAGTTGGTGGCCGAGATCGATGGGAGCTTGATATTTGAAGTCCTCAAGTCCATCCAATCTCGGTTGGACAGGATCGATTTGACGCTTGGAGAGGTAAAATCCGAGCTTGGTTCCATTCGCGGTCATCTGATAGCCACCGAGGGTGACGTGAAGAACATCTATGTTGTGCTCGCCCGCCAAGATGACCGGCTGGAACATATCGAACGCCGGCTCGACCTGAGCGAGCTCTCCGAAGCACAGAGGCCTTACGAACCGAAATGAAATCAGCCGTCGTCCTCCTGCCTGGCCTCAACCGCGACCGCGACATGATCGCGGCGCTGACCAAGATTTCGGGAACACAGCCGGTCACGGTCTGGCAAACCGACACCGAAATCCCCGATGTCGACCTGATCGCCATTCCGGGCGGTTTTTCCTTCGGCGATTATCTGCGCTGCGGCGCGATCGCGGCGCGCATGCCGGTCATGCGGGCGGTGGCCGAAAAGGCGGCCAAGGGCGTCATGGTCATCGGCGTCTGCAACGGCTTCCAGATCCTGGTCGAGGCCGGCCTACTGCCGGGCGCCTTGATGCGCAACACCTCGCTGAAATTCGTCTGCCGGCAGGTGAAGCTTGAGATCACCAACGCCAACACCATGTTCACACGCCGCTACCAGCCAGGCCAGATCATCCGCTCGCCGGTCGCGCATCATGACGGCAATTACTTCGCCGACGCCGACACACTTGCCCGTCTCGAAGGCGAAGGCCAGGTGGTCTTCCGCTATGCCGAAGGCACCAACCCCAATGGCTCCATCAATGACATTGCCGGCATCATCAACAGCCAGGGCAATGTGCTCGGCCTGATGCCGCACCCGGAAAACCTGATCGAGGCAGCCCATGGCGGTACCGACGGCCGTGGAGTGTTCGAAAGTGCCCTCGGCATCGCCGCCTGACGTCATCGAAGCGAACAGCTTGAAAACAGCCGGACATTCCTGTCTCTTTACCGGAGCAAGTCCGATTCATTGGGGAGAGAGACGGTCATGAAACTCTATTCGCGGCCGTTGTCGCCCTACTCGTCGATCGTGCGGGCACTGGCCTACATCAAGGATGTGCCGCTCAAGATCATCGCGCCGCCGCCCGGTTTTCCGATCCCGGAAGCGTTCCGCGCCATCTCACCGATGAACCGGATTCCGGTGCTGATCACCGGTTCGGGCGAAACCATCGTCGAATCGGTGGTCATCGCCGAATATCTAGAGGAACGGTTTCCGGAACCCGCGCTGTTGCCGCCCGATTCCAAGGACCGCGCGCTGGTGCGCATGTTCGCCCGCATCACCGATCTCGATGTGCTGACCCCGACGATGAAGCTTTTCGAGCTTCATTTCGGGCCGAAGCGAAACACTGCCGAGATCGACGCCCAATTCGCCCGCCTGCATCACGGACTGGCGGCAATCGAGGCGCGCATGGCGCAAGGGCCTTTTGCGCTCGGTGACGACATCAGCTTCGCCGATGCCTGGCTGACACCGACACGGTTCATCTTCAACAATTTCCGAGCCATGACAGGACGCCTCGACCTGCTCGACGCCTATCCCAAATTCGATGCCTACGAACAAATCGCCACGCAGCACCCGGCATTGTCGCGGGTGTGGGGCGAGATGACCGACGGTTTGAAGATCTTTCTGTCTGAACTTGAGATGGGTGCCGCTTGATCAGGAGCAAGACGATCGCGCTGGTCGCCGCGGCGGGTTTCGTTCTCGCATCCTGCCAGTCGACCCCGAAGAGCACGCCGGTCCCCTCGGGCAAAAGTGCTGCCTTGCTGGCCATGGAACAAGTGGCGATCGCTGCCCATAAATGCTGGATCGCCAGCAAGGACCCGGCCTTCAAGCAATATCAGATGGCCAACGAACTGAATTCGTTCAGCGGCACACCGCGTTTCCTGCTGGTGCCGGCCAAGCACTATGGCGGCAAACCACTGCTGGTCGTGCAGGCGCAAGGCAATTCAAGCCGCGTCGACGTGTTCGGACCGCTGATGAACGATCCGCTCGGCGCCCGCATCGGCTCGGACATAGCTCGTTGGCAAGCCGGCAATCCGGCCTGCGCCGCTGCCGCGTAGTGCGATGGGCCGGTTTCTGCAGATTATGGGTCTGGTGATCGGCCTGGCCGGGCTTGTGCTGCAGTTCTGCATCACCGTTCCGGCGTCGATGGAAGCTGGCCGCAGCCTGCTTGGCTCCATCGTCTTCCTGCTTAGCTTCTTCACCATCCTGACCAACATCGGCGCGGTGCTGGTGCATACGTCGCTGCTGTCGCCCTCAGGCTATGCGTGGCTGCCCGCTTTCGCCGGGACACGGATGCGGGCCGGCGTTGCCGTTTCGATCGCGCTGGTCTTCATCATCTACGCAACGGTCCTGGCACGGCTTTGGCAGCCGCAGGGACTGTTCCTGCTCTGCGACGTCGTGCTGCATTATGTGACGCCGGTGCTGTTCGTGCTGTGGTGGCTGATATCAGGCGCTGACGGCCGCACGCGCTGGAGCGACATTTCCTGGTGGATGGTCTATCCCGTCGCGTATCTGGCCTATGCGCTGGCGCGGGCGCCGTTTGCCGGCGAGGTGCCCTACCCCTTCCTCGATGTCGCCAAGAACGGCGCAACCAGCGTCGCCATCTCGGCCGCGGCCATCACCGGACTTTTTTTCGTGCTGTGCGTGGTCGCCGTCCTTGTGGACCATGGCGTTGCATCCACCAGGGCATCAACACTCCGCTAGAACAGTTCACCGTTTCAAGGAAACGGCGAACCGCTCTAACTCTTTGTTTTGGCGCAATTCCCAAGCGCTACGCGCTTTTCCCGGGAAAACCGTTTCACACTTTTCCTGGAATTGCTTTGGCTTTCAGTCCCAGAACGGCCTGATGCCCTCGCGGTGGGCATCGCAGCGCGAGACGCCGATATCCTTGAGCTGATCATCGGTCATTTCCAGCAGCGCCAGCCGGCTGCGGCGGCGCTCCAGCAGATGGTCGATCCATCTCGCCAGCGACCTGACCAGGCGCACCAGACGGCTGACAAAGCCGCTCCGGCCCGATGGACGTGTCAATTGGCCTGTTAATTCGGCTCTCGTATGACGGATTGTCACGATTGTATTCATTTTCTTCTACCAGAATTTCAAATTGTACCCTTTTTGGCACCCAACCGATATGTATTGACTCATATACGGGTGCAATATAGAAAATTGTCACCATGACAAATTGGCTCCCCGATCTCACCGCCGGCTCCGGCCCGCTGTATCAGCGGTTGGCGGCTTCCATCGAAACGGACATCGACCGGGGCGTGATCGACGTCGGCGCAAAGCTGCCGCCGCAACGCGACCTCGCCTACGACATCGGCACCACCGTCGGCACGGTCGGCCGGGCCTATCAATTGCTGCGCGAGCGTGGGCTGGTGAGCGGCGAAGTCGGGCGTGGAACCTATGTGCTCGGCCAGCGCGCCGATGGGGCGAAACCGGACCTGCTGGCTCCGGACGTCAGCGCGGAAGGCACACGCTATATCGACGCGCCTAGAGGCAAACTGCGTTTCGACAGTACGGCCGCTCCCGATATTGGCCAGGGCGCCATCGTCGCCGATGTCCTGTCGCGCACGGCACAAGACCATCCGCATGAGATTTCAAGCTACACGCGGGATTTTCCCGACCGCTGGTACGAAGCTGGCGCCCGCTGGCTGGCGCGCAATTCGTTTCGCCCGAATGCCGACACCATTGTCCCCACGCTCGGCACGCATGCCGCGGTGATGGCGGCGATCGCGGCGCTCACCACCCCTGGCGATTATGTTGCCTTCGAACACCTCACCTACTCGCAGATTTCCCGTAGCGCCGGACTGATTGGCCGCCGCACCGCGCTGGTGGCGTCGGACGACGAAGGCATCGATCCCCAGGATTTCGAGCGCGTCTGCGCGCAAAAGCATCCGAAGATGATCTTCCTGATGCCGACGGCTCAGAATCCCACGCTGGTGACCTTGTCGGCGGCGCGCCGCGAGGCGATCGCGCGTGTCGCGCGCGAATACAATGTCGTCCTCATCGAGGACGACCTCTACGGCAATCTGACCGATGATCCGACGCCGTTGCTGGCCGAATATGCCCCTGAGAGAACCATTGTCGCAGGCGGCCTGTCGAAGTCGGTCGCAGCCGGTGTACGCGGCGGCTGGCTTTCCTGCCCGCCCGCCTACCGCCACCGCATCCGCGTCGCCCACAAGATGATGACCGGCGGCATGCCCTTCCTGCTGGCGGAGGTGAATACAAGGCTGGTGCTGTCGGGCCAGGCCGATGAGATACGCAAGCGCAGCATCGCCGAAATCAACGCCCGCGTCGCCATCGTTCGCGAGACTTTGGCCGGCTTCGCGTTCAAGTCACATGACAGGGTGCCCTTTGTCTGGCTGACTCTGCCCGACCCCTGGCTTTCCGGCACCTTCAAGAAAGCCTGCCTCGAGCATGGCGTGCTGATCGACGACGAGGACGAGTTCAAGGCCGGCCGTTCCGAGCAGGTTTTCCATGGCGTCCGCTTCGGCGTTTCGCAGCCAAGACAACGCAAGGATATCGCCGAAGGCGTTGCGGTGATCCGGCGACTTCTCGATGAAGGCCGTGCCGGCTACGACAGCTTCTCCTGACTCACTGTGGCTATGTCCGGTTTTCGGTCGGTTTTCGTCAATCCATGGGTGTATCGGCCTCAAAGCTTGCGATAAGACGGGACTCAAATCCCAACGCCCCAGGATATAAATCGCCGCCCATGACCATTTCCAATTCCGTGCCGATCACCCCCGAGCTCATTGCCGCGCACGGGCTGAAGCCCGACGAGTACCAGCGCATTCTCGACCTTGTCGGGCGCGAGCCGAGCTTCACCGAACTCGGCATCTTCTCGGCGATGTGGAATGAGCACTGTTCCTACAAATCCTCGAAGAAGTGGCTGCGCACGCTGCCTACCACCGGTCCGCGGGTTATCCAGGGACCGGGCGAGAATGCCGGTGTGGTCGACATCGGCGACGGCGACTGCGTCGTCTTCAAGATGGAGAGCCACAACCACCCGTCCTACATCGAGCCCTACCAGGGTGCGGCGACCGGCGTCGGCGGCATATTGCGCGACGTCTTCACCATGGGCGCGCGGCCGATCGCGGCGATGAATGCGCTGCGCTTTGGCGCACCTGACCATCCCAAGACCAGACACCTCGTTTCAGGCGTGGTTTCCGGCGTCGGCGGCTATGGCAACGCCTTCGGCGTGCCGACGGTCGGCGGCGAGGTCAATTTCGACGCTCGCTACAACGGCAACATCCTGGTCAATGCTTTTGCGGCGGGCCTTGCCAAGACCGATGCGATCTTCCTGTCGGAAGCCAAGGGCGTCGGCCTGCCGGTTGTCTACCTCGGCGCCAAGACCGGCCGCGATGGCGTCGGCGGCGCCACCATGGCGTCGGCCGAATTCGACGACAAGATCGACGAAAAGCGCCCAACCGTGCAAGTCGGCGACCCCTTCACCGAAAAGTGCCTGCTGGAAGCCTGCCTCGAACTGATGGCCTCGGGTGCCGTCATCGCCATCCAGGACATGGGTGCGGCCGGACTCACCTGCTCGGCGGTCGAAATGGGCGCCAAGGGCGACCTCGGCATCGAGCTCGATCTCGACAAGGTGCCGGTGCGCGAAGAGCGCATGAGCGCCTACGAAATGATGCTTTCGGAAAGCCAGGAGCGCATGCTGATGGTGCTGCGCCCGGAAAAGGAAAAGGAAGCCGAGGCGATCTTCCACAAATGGGGGCTCGACTTCGCCATCGTCGGCAAGACCACCGACGATCTGCGCTTCCGCGTGCTGCACCAGGGCGACGAGGTCGCCAACCTGCCGATCAAGGATCTCGGCGACAAGGCTCCGGAATATGACCGCCCATGGGTCGAGCCGAACAAGCCGACGCCGCTGGCCGCCAATGACGTTCCGCAGGCCGATGTTGCCGATGCGCTGCTGAAGCTGCTCGGCGGTCCGGATCTCTCCTCGCGCCGTTGGGTCTGGGAGCAGTATGACACGCTGATCCAGGGCAATTCGCTGCAGCTTCCCGGCGGCGATGCCGGCGTGGTCCGCGTCGAAGGTCATCCGACCAAGGCGCTCGCCTTCTCCTCCGACGTGACTCCGCGCTATTGCGAGGCTGACCCCTATGAGGGCGGCAAGCAGGCGGTGGCCGAATGCTGGCGCAATTTGACCGCCACCGGCGCGCTGCCGCTGGCCGCCACCGACAACCTCAATTTCGGCAATCCGGAACGGCCCGAGATCATGGGCCAGTTGGTCGGAGCGGTGAAAGGCATCGGCGATGCCTGCCGCGCGCTTGGCTTCCCGATCGTCTCCGGCAACGTCTCTCTCTACAACGAGACCAACGGCCAGGGCATTCTGCCGACACCGACAATCGGCGGCGTCGGCTTGATCGCCGACTGGTCCAAGATGGTGCGAACCGGCTTTGCGGCCGAGGGCCAGATGATCCTGCTGGTCGGCGCGCCTGCCTCCTGGGGTACGCATCTTGGCCAGTCGGTCTATATGCGTGACATCCATGGCCGCACGGACGGCCCGCCGCCGCCGGTCGACCTCGAGCATGAAAAGCGCGTCGGCGACCATGTGCGCGCTCTCATCGCATCCGGCATCGTCACGGCGGCGCATGACGTTTCCGATGGTGGCATCGCCGTGGCTTTGGCCGAAATGGCGATGGCGTCCGGCCTCGGCGCCACCGTTCCCGGGCTTATCGGCACAGACCCCATCCCGGTCTGGTTCGGCGAGGACCAGGGCCGCTATCTCCTGACGCTGTCGATCGATCCGCATGGCGATGAATGGGACACCATTCGCAAGCAGCAGAGCGAACTCGGCATCTTCGCGCCGTGGATCGGCTCGACCGGCGGCAGCGTGCTGAAGCTTGGCGAGGCGCGGGCAATCCCGGTCAGCGAATTGACCACGGCCCACGAAGGCTGGTTCCCCCGCTTCATGGATCAGGCCAGTTGACCACACTGGCTGCTCGGGCACTGCTTGCAGTTGTCTTCTGGCCGTCGCTGTTCTTCTTCTGGTTCCTCGGGCCGTTCGTTTTTTTCCTGCTGTCGACGACCTCGAGCGAGGTTTGCGCCCGGCTGGAAACGCGCGCGCAGTTCCTTGCCGCGGCCAACAGCGCCATCCCGATGCTGGCGCTGCAGACCCTCACCTACGCGGTCCCGATCGTCTGCCTGGTGCTTTGGGGCCGCCTGGCGCCGGATCCGGCACGGGCAAGGCATATCCTCACCTGCATCAAGCTTTTTGCCAGCGCGGTGGTTGTAGGGGCGTTGTGGGAGTATGGCTCCTCGCTTGTCTGCGACGGCTACGGACAACCGTACTTCTCGCCGTTCTGGCAAATGACGAGCTATCTCCCCATCGTCAGCCTCGTGCTCAACGTGCCGCTCTATGTGCTGGCCTTCAGCCTTGGCCGCTCGTTTTCGACGCGCGAGGACGTTGTCGAGGATGAAGCAAGCCCACCGGCCTAGATCTTTCTCCGAAACGTCTGGCTGTTGGCGGGACAGAACGGCTTCAATCCGGACCGGAAAGGCCTTAGGCTCGTCCGACTCTCATCTTATGGCCGGCTACCGGCCGCTCGAAACAGGATTTTGCCATGGCAATGGACGCCCACGACATCGAAAAACTGATCAAGGACGGCATTCCGGACGCCAAGGTGACGATTCGCGATCTCGCCGGCGACGGCGACCACTATGCGGCCGAGGTGGTGGCCGAGAGCTTTCGGGGAAAAAGCCGCGTCCAGCAGCACCAGATGGTCTATGACGCGCTGAAGGGCAACATGGGCGGGGTGTTGCACGCACTCGCCTTGCAGACCAGCGTTCCTGACTGACCCGCATCGGAACATAGACCGCAACCACCCGAATCAGTGTTGCGACAGCCGCTTGGCCCAACACGGCCCATCCTTTGCGCCATTTCAGCCACGGCGCGGCTAACGTCTTGTTTCGAGCAATCGTTGGGTTTATTTGAAGGATATGTTTCGAGCCTGACTCCCACAGGCGGGAAAGGATATTCCATGAGCGGTATCAACGACTACATCGACAACGAAGTGAAGGGCAACGACGTCGTCCTTTTCATGAAGGGCACGCCCGGTTTCCCGCAATGCGGATTTTCCGGCCAGGTCGTCCAGATCCTCGACTATATCGGCGCCGACTACAAAGGCGTGAACGTTCTGGACTCCGCCGAACTGCGCCAGGGCATCAAGGAATATTCCAACTGGCCGACGATCCCGCAGCTCTACGTCAAGGGCGAATTCGTCGGCGGATGCGACATCATCCGCGAGATGTTCCAGGCGGGCGAACTCCAGACATTCCTTGTCGAGAAGGGCGTCGGCGTCAAAGGCGCCGCCTGATTCCTGTTTTCGTGCATGTCGTCCGCCTGAAGCCGCCGTACGGTTTCGGGTCACGTGCACCAAACGCCAGGGCAGCGCCACCTCGGCAATTTTATGTCCTGCCCCCAGGACCAAGACGAGCCAAATGCGCCGGCCCGCCGGCGCATTTTCGTTTGAAAGATCGGACTTGCCGTGGACCAGCCAAAATCAGCGCCGCAATCGGCAAGCAAACTACCCATTCCACGCTGGGAATTCATCGCCTTGTGCGCCGCGCTGATGGCGCTGAACTCGCTGGCCATCGATATCATGCTGCCGGCTTTGCAGCAGATCGGCGCCTCGCTTGGCGTCGAAAATGAGAACCACCGGCAATATGTGATCACCGCCTATATTCTGGGCTTCGGCGGCGGACAGCTGTTCTTCGGGCCGATCTCGGATCGCTTCGGCCGTCGCGCACCGCTGGTCGCAGGGCTGGTGATCTATGTCGCCGCGGCCGCGGCGGCGGCCATTGCACCAAGCTTCGAAACACTTCTGCTGTGCCGTGCCGTGCAAGGCATCGGTGCGGCCGCCACCCGCGTCATCGCCGTCTCGATCGTGCGCGATACGTTTGACGGCCGGCGCATGGCCGAGGTGATGTCGCTGATCTTCATGGTGTTCATGGCGATACCGGTCATTGCTCCCGGCATCGGCCAGTTCATCATGCTGCTTGCGACCTGGCATTGGATCTTCGTCACCATGGCCTTCGGTGCGCTCATTGTCTCGGCCTGGTCGCTGCTGCGCCTGCCTGAGACATTGCATCCCGAACATCGCCGGCCGCTGACCCTGAATTCCATTGTCGGTGGGTTTCGCATCGTGCTCACCAACCGCATTGCGATCTGCTATGCCTTCGCCAGCACCTTTATTTTCGGCGCCATGTTCGGCTTCATCGCCTCGGCGCAGCAGATCTACGTCGACATCTTCAACGTCGGCGAAATGTTCCCGGTCATCTTCGCCGGAGTTGCCGGCGTGCTTGCTTTCTCCAACTTTCTGAACTCCCGCCTTGTCGGCCGTATCGGCATGCGCCGCCTGTCGCAGAGCGCGCTGCTGCTGTTTCTGGTCATCAGCCTTGCCTGGCTGGTCGTTTCGCTGGAAATGAAGATGCCGCTCTGGCTGTTCATCACCTTCTTTGCCAGCGCCATGCTTCCGTTCGGTGCGCTCGGCGCAAATTTCAATGCATTGGCCATGGAGCCGCTCGGCCAACTGGCCGGCACGGCATCGTCCATACTGGGTTTCATGCAGACGTTTCTCGGCGGCATTCTCGGCACACTGATCGGTCAGGCTTTCAACGGCACGGTGACGCCGCTGGCGGCCGGCTTCTGCAGCGTCTCGGTCGCAGCGCTGCTGATGATCTTCATCGCCGAGCGCGGCAAGATGTTCCAGCCGCAGAACCCACCCGTTCTAGGACACATTACCGACTTGCACTGAATTGTTGTTTTTGCACGTGTCGTTGTCCCGGGGCCACTTTTAGGCGACACGCATCAGGACGCACCTTCAAGGGCCGCCGTGAAGCGAGGGGCAAGCATACGCCCCGCGATTGCTTCGCCCATGCTGTCCGAAAAGGGCAATGGCAGGGCTTCATCGAGTGCCCTGAGGATTGAAGCCACGAATGCCCGGCTGAGCTGGGCATCGCTCCGCAGATCGGAATATGTGGCGCGAGGCTTGCCAATCAGTGTGCCGTTGCGGCGAAGCGAGAACCGCAGCGTTAGGGACATGCCGGCGGTTCCGGGCGGCGGCTTCCAACAAGCATAGATAGCGTCCGACATCTCCTTTATCGTGTCGACGGGATCGGGACTGCGACAGGTGCGCTCTAGCGAGCTTGCTTCGTAGGAACTGGCAAACAGGGCGGCAAGAGCCGCTGCGACGACTGCGAATCGAGGTTTCATTCGAGAGCCTCCGGATTTGCGTGAGATTGCATCGCTCTTTCAGCTGATCGCGGAAATTGATCCTATTTCGCCCAGAGTTCGCGGCGCAATTCGTGCCAGCTTTCCCGATCAGGCGCGACAATCAGGCCGCCGCCGAGATGCGAGGGCAGATAGGCGCTGCCGTCGAAGCGCGCGGCATGGCCGCCAGCCTCGGCATGAATCAGCACGCCGGCCAGATGGTCCCACGGCATCAGCTTGTTGTAGACGACGAAGTGGGCATGGCCGCTCGCCAACAGGCGGTATTCGTGCGCCGCGCAGCGATAAGCGAATTGCGACAGGATCTTCGTCTGGTTGCGCGCCAGCCGCGACCGCTCCGGCTCGGGCATATATTGCCAGGAGACCGAGCCGGTCATCTCCGAAATCGGTGCAGGTGCCGTGACCTGCACCCTCTCGATGCTGCCATGCGCATGCCTGATATGGCTGCCGGCGCCCTTGGCGCCGATCAGCCAGTCCTTGCCGACCGGATCGTGGATGATGCCGGCAACGGTCTCGCCCTTGATCACGACCGCCAGCATGACACCGAACAAGGGCACGCCGGAGGCGAAGTTGAAAGTGCCGTCCACCGGGTCGATGACGAAAGCCAGATCGGCATCGCCCAACCCGTTTAACAGCGCTGGATTGTCGGAACAGGCCTCCTCGCCGACGACCATCGCCGAGGGGTAACGCTCGCGCAGCCTGGCGGTGATGAGCCGCTCGGCGTTGACATCGGCCTCGGTCACCAGATCCGCGGCCGAGGTCTTCTGCCTGATATCGCCGTCGCCCAGCCGGCGAAAGCGCGGCATGATCTCGGCCATTGCGGCGTCGGACAGAAGGCCAGCGAGCCAGTCGATCGCGGTGTCGTCAAATGTCATCGGATATGTCTAGCCTTGTGCTGAGGGTCTCGTTGAGCGCCGCGAAATCGAACAGCTTTCTGTCGAGCAGATGCGACGGCCTGCTGTTGGACAGTGCGCGCAGCATCGTATCTTTGCGGCCGGGCATGCGCTTTTCGATGTCCTCAAGCATCGCCTTCATGGCGTTGCGCTGAAGACCTTCCTGGCTGCCGCAAAGATCGCAGGGAATGATCGGGAACTGCATGGCGGCCGCGAATCTCTCGAGGTCGACCTCGGCGCAGTAGCTCAGCGGCCGCAGCACCATAACGTCGCCCTCGTCATTGAGCAGCTTTGGCGGCATGGCGGCGAGACGGCCGCCATGGAACAGGTTCATGAAGAAGGTTTCGAGAATGTCCTCGCGATGGTGGCCGAGCACCAGCGCCGAGCACCCCTCCTCGCGCGCTATGCGGTAGAGATGGCCGCGCCTGAGGCGCGAACAGAGCGAGCAATAGGTGCTGCCCGCAGGCAGCTTGTCGGTGACGACGGAATAGGTGTCCTGATACTCGATGCGATGCGGGATGGCGTATCTGTCGAGATAGTCCGGCAGGATGTGTTTGGGGAAATTCGGCTGGCCCTGATCGAGATTGCAGGCCAGCAGGTCGACCGGCAGCAGCCCGCGCCATTTTAGGTCGAGCAGCACGGCGAGCAGGCCGTAGGAATCCTTGCCGCCCGAGAGGGCTACGAGCCAGCGCTGGCCGGGCTTCACCATCGAGAAATCCTCGATCGCCTGTCGGGTCAGCCGCAGCAGCCGCTTGCGCAATTTGTTGAACTCGACCGAGGACGGCACATCGGCAAACAGCGGATGGAAGCCGCCCTCGATGTCGCTGGCTGGTTCAAGCGATTCGGCGTCTGGCAGCATGTTCATGGCGTCAGTTCCAAAATCCGGGAGCAACGACTGTCCGGCGCTTCGTTGCGCCCCGGAATTAGCGGAGATGGCCGACAAAGAAAAGGCAGACAAAGAAAAGGCCGCCTCGAGGGGCGGCCTTTGCTTGGTATCGCAAAACGCGTTCGCTTAGCGCGAATAGAATTCGACGACCAGGTTCGGTTCCATCTGCACGGCGAACGGAACATCCGCCAGGCCGGGGATGCGCGAGAAGGTCGCGACCATCTTGTTGTGATCGGCTTCGATGTAATCCGGCACGTCGCGTTCGGCGAGACCGACCGCTTCGAGAACGATGACCAGCTGCTTCGACTTTTCGCGCACTTCGACGACATCGCCCGGCTTGCAGCGATACGAGCCGATGTTGACGCGCTTGCCGTTGACGTTGACGTGGCCGTGGTTGACGAACTGACGGGCGGCGAAAATGGTCGGCACGAACTTGGCGCGGTAGACGACCGCGTCGAGACGCGACTCGAGCAGGCCGATCAGGTTCTCCGAGGTGTCGCCCTTGCGGCGGTCAGCCTCCTCATAGACCTTGCGGAACTGCTTTTCCGAAACGTCGCCATAGTGACCCTTCAGCTTCTGCTTGGCGCGCAGCTGCAGGCCGAAATCGGAAAGCTTGCCCTTGCGGCGCTGGCCATGCTGGCCGGGGCCGTATTCACGCTTGTTGACCGGGGACTTCGGGCGGCCCCAGATGTTTTCGCCAAGACGACGGTCGATCTTGTACTTCGCGGATTCGCGCTTGCTCATCGCATTCCCTTTTCAAAACAATACACCCGGAACCTCATGGTCCGGGTGAAGGAAACGCGCCCTCCTCTGGCCTCCGTTTTCGAGACCTGACAGGGTTTTCCCACGCAACGCGGCGGAAAACCCACGGGACACGTCAGTTCAAACAAGATAGTAGAATTGAGTTCCACGCATCTTGCGCACATAAAGAAAACCACCGGGCATTGCGGCCCGGTGTTGGCGCGCTGATTAAACGGAGATTTAACCGGTGTCAAGCTTGGCGGCTGGCCTTGGCGATGGCGACGATATAGCGTTTGGGGGTTAAGGGCGGTGCCGGAAGTGGCGGGAGGTTGCGCCACGGCATTGGGAAGGGACTGGAGCAGAGGAGCCACAATTCGCATGAACATGAAGAAGTTCTTCCTTACCCTGACGGGAGCCGCGGTGTTGGCGGGATCCATGGCGGTCATAACGCCGGAGCCGGCAATGGCGCGGCATTGGCATGGCCACCGGCATCACGAGGTCTGCCGCATCGTGGTCAAGAAGAAGGTTGTCTGGCGGCACGGCCACAAGAAGGTCATCCGCTACAAGGTCAGGCGCTGCTGGGCGCGTTGGTAAGCTCCGGTTCGGTCTCAGGCGGTCGACAGATCATTTCAAAGCCCGCGGTTTTGGCTGCGGGCTATTTGATTCCGGATGCTTAACCCTAGTCTTTCGATTTCTTTTCCGGCAGGCCCTTGCGCTTCGTCTCGGCGAATTCCTCGAGCTGTTTTTCGCTCATCGATTCGTACATTTCCTTGGAAGCACCCTTGAGTTCGCCCTTCCTGATCTCGCCGCGCTTGGCGGAAAGCGCCGCACCGGCGGCCATTTGCTGGGCTTTTGAGGTGGCAGGCATGATCGCTTCTCCCGTTGCATCAGGAGAAAAACGTAGCGACCGCGGTGATGTTCCCGATACTTCCGAATATCAGGACATTGCCAGCCCGAACCCCTGTATCAGGCGGCGGGTAGGGAAATCGGCTCTGTTCGATGTGAAGACAGCAAGGTCGGGGCCTTCCGGCAGTTTCTCGCCACGGCCGGTCGGATCAATATCCGCAAGAAGCGAAAGTGCCCGACGCGCAATCGCTTCAGCGGGGTCGAGCCAATCGACCGGCCAAGGCGCCGTCTTGCGCATGCGATTGGCGAGAAAGGGGTAGTGTGTGCAGGCGAGCACCACGATATCCGTACGCAATGCATCATGTTCGACGAAGCACGGCGCAATCTCGGCGCGGACGGCCTCTTCGTCGACGAAGCCCTCGCGCATATAGACTTCGGCAAGCCCCGCCAGCCTGTCGCTGCCGACCAGCCGGACATGACACTTCTGCGCCCATTTGCTGATCAGGTCGCGGGTGTACTGGCGTTTGACGGTGCCAGGCGTCGCCAGCACCGAAACCAGTCCTGAACGCGTGCGTTCCGCCGCCGGCTTGATCGCCGGCACCATGCCGACGAAAGGATGCCCGGGAAATCTTTCGCGCAGCGCATCGATCACCAGCGTCGAGGCGGTGTTGCAGGCGATGACCGAAATGGCTGGCGCAAACCGGTCAAGCAACTTGCCGAACAAGTCGAGTATATGTGCCCTCAGCGCTGGCTCCTCCCAAGCGCCATAGGGAAACGCGGCGTCGTCGGCGACATAGATGAAGCGGCGGTCGGGCATCAGCACGCGCGCCTCGCGCAGCACGGTAAGCCCGCCGATGCCCGAATCGAACATCAGGATCGGCCGCTCAGTCATTGTCAGTTCCCCTGCCACCCAGCGGCGGCGTGTCATTGTCGTCACCATTGGCATCGGGCGGCTGGCGATCCACCACTTCCGCCTTGCGGGCACGCGCGGCGGCCGCGGGCAGGCGCCGTGGATCATCGCCAGGGGAGCCATCGCCGCGCGGCATCGCCGGCGAAAATCGGTCGAGCGACGAGATGATGCCGCGCAGCACCTTCAGCTCCGGTTCGGCAAAACCGGCGCGCGTCAGCACCGCGCGCAGATTGTCGATCATCTTCGGCTTCTTCGGTGCCGGCCGGAAATAGCCGCGTGCTTCCAAAGCGCCTTCCAGATAGGCGAACAGACCGTGCAGTTCCTCCTTGCTTGCCGGCTTCATGTCCGGACCGGAAAAATTGGTCTTGGTCTCATCCTCGAGGCCGGACTTCATCCACTCGTAGGACATCAGCAGCGCGGCCTGGGCGATGTTGAGCGAGGAGAAATCAGGATCTACCGGGAAGGTGACGATCTCGTCGGCAAGCCCGACCTCGTCATTGTAGAGGCCGAAGCGCTCGCGTCCGAACAGGATGCCGGTGCGTTGGCCCATTGCGTGACGGGTCCTCAGCACCCTGCCCGCTTCCACCGGCCCGCGCACGGATTTGAAGCCGTCGCGCTGCCTGGCCGTGGTGGCGAAAACGAAGTTCAGGTCGGCGAGTGCCGAGGCCAGATCGTCGAAGACGGTGACAGCGTCGATGACATGATCGGCGCGGCTGGCCGCCGCGCGCGCCTTCTCGCTCGGCCAACCGTCTCGAGGGTTGACGAGACGCAGCTCCGACAGGCCGAAATTGGCCATGGCGCGAGCGACCATGCCGATGTTCTCGCCGAGCTGCGGCTCTACCAGGATGATCGCCGGGCCGGTGGCTGGAATGGTCATGGCGTCTTCAGTGGCTGGCATGATTGTCAATGAACTGCTGTTTGCGGCATTTCAGCGTCCCCTGCCATATTCGGCCGCGAAAATGAAGCATTCGCAAATGACAAAGGTTATCGCCTCGCGTTCGTGACCGATCGCCGTTTGCGTGGCCAAAAACGCTTTGATATACGGGCGGCATCCCCGGCCCAACGCCACGCGGGCAAGGCCGTCCCATTTTCCAGCAACGAGGCATTCTTTCCATGGCGAAGATCAAGGTGGCGAACCCGGTCGTCGAACTCGACGGCGACGAGATGACCCGCATCATCTGGCAGTTCATCAAGGACAAGCTGATCCACCCTTATCTCGACCTCAAGCTCGAATATTACGACCTCGGCATCGAGCATCGTGACGCCACCAACGACCAGGTGACCATCGATTCGGCCAACGCCATCAAGAAATACGGCGTCGGCGTGAAATGCGCGACGATCACCCCCGACGAGCAGCGCGTCGAGGAGTTCAAGCTGAAGAAGATGTGGAAGTCGCCGAACGGCACCATCCGCAATATCCTCGGCGGCACGATCTTCCGCGAGCCGATCATCATGAAGAACGTGCCGCGCCTGGTGCCCGGCTGGACCAAGCCGATCATCGTCGGCCGTCATGCCTTCGGCGACCAGTACCGCGCCACCGATTTCCGCTTTCCCGGCAAGGGCAAGCTGACGATCAAGTTCGTCGGCGAGGACGGCAAGGTGATCGAGCACGACGTATACGACGCGCCCGGCGCCGGCGTCGCCATGGCCATGTACAATCTCGACGATTCGATCCGCGAGTTTGCCCGCGCTTCGCTGAACTACGGCCTGCTGCGCAACTATCCGGTGTATCTGTCGACCAAGAACACCATCCTCAAGGCCTATGACGGCCGCTTCAAGGATATCTTCCAGGAGGTCTACGAGGCTGAATTCGAGGCCGAGTTCAAGTCGAAGAAGCTGTGGTACGAGCACCGCCTGATCGACGACATGGTGGCCTCCAGCCTGAAATGGTCGGGCGGCTATGTCTGGGCCTGCAAGAACTATGATGGCGACGTCCAGTCCGACACGGTGGCGCAGGGTTTTGGGTCGCTTGGCCTGATGACCTCGGTACTGATGACGCCGGACGGCAAGACGGTGGAAGCGGAAGCCGCGCACGGCACCGTCACCCGCCATTACCGCCAGCACCAGAAGGGCGAGGAAACCTCGACCAATTCGATCGCATCGATCTTCGCCTGGACGCGTGGCCTCGCGCACCGCGCCAAGCTCGACGACAATGCCGAGTTGAAGCGCTTTGCCGAGACGCTGGAAAAGGTCTGCATCCAGACCGTCGAGTCCGGCTTCATGACCAAGGATCTGTCGCTGCTGATCGGCCCCGACCAGCCCTGGCTTTCGACCTCCGGTTTCCTCGACAAGATCGACGAGAACCTGCAGAAGGCGATGGCGTAACAGGCAAGCAAGATGGGCAGGCCCATCGTCTACGGGGCGAACTACAGCGTCTATGTGCGCATCGTCCGCCTCGTGCTCGCGGAGAAAGGCATCGACTACGAGCTTGTGCCGGTCGATGTCTTTGCCACTGAGGGCATTCCCGCCTGGTATTTCCAGCACCATCCGTTCGGCCGCATCCCGGCCTTCGAGCATGACGGGTTTCGGCTCTTCGAGACGAGCGCGATTGCCAGATATGTCGACGAGGTTTTTGCAGGCCCAGCTCTCCAGCCAACGGATGCCCGCGCTCGCGCAACCATGAACCAGATCATCGGCATGCTCGATGCCTATGCCTACAGGTCGATGGTCTGGGATGTCGCCGTCGAGCGGCTGAAGAAAGAGGCGCCCGACGAGAGGCTGATTGCCAGCGGGCTTTCACAGGCGAGCAAAGCGCTTCAGACGCTCTCCTCGCTGAAAGCGCCGGGACCGTGGTTGCTGGGCGATGGGCTGACACTGGCCGATCTGCACGCAGCGCCGATCATCGCTTATTTCGTCAAGGTCGCCGAGGGACAAGGCCTGCTGGCCGAATTTCCCGAGATCCAGGCTTGGTGGACGCGCATTGCCGGGCGGGCGAGCTTTCTGCGCACCGAAAAAACGGAGTGATCTGAGGTTTGGCTTATCCGTGAATTGTCCCAAAGCACGATAATTACCGAGGCAGGCGCTGCCCCTCATTGCCCTGCCGGGCATTTCTCCCCGTAAACGGGGAGAAAGCATCTGGCCGCCGCATCCGCGGCCATTGTTCAACGCTAAAAACGGGCGAAAGCCGCGATGGCAGCCCCTTCTCCCCGTTCACGGGGAGAAGGGGCTGCCAGATGAGGGGCAGCGCTGCCCTTAGAGAACCTGGCGCCTGGCTTAAGGCTTCGCTGATTCGGACGTCAGGCGGCCTCCAGCGCAGCCCTCACCGCTGCAATCGCATCATTGGCCTTGGAAGCGTCGGGGCCACCGGCCTGCGCCATGTCAGGTCGACCGCCGCCGCCCTGCCCGCCCAATGCGGCGGAGGCGACGCGCACCAGGTCGACGGCGCTGAAGCGGCCGACGAGATCATCGGTGACGGCGACCACGACGCTGGCCTTGTTGTCCTCACCGGCGCCGACGAAGACGACGACGCCGGAACCGAGCGAGGTCTTGCCGGCATCGGCCAGCGGCTTCAGGTCCTTCGGCGAGACACCGGAAACCGCCTTGCCGAGGAAGCCGACGCCCGCCACCGTCTCGTTCTCCGACGGCGCACCAGCCCCTGCACCGCCGCCCAGCGCCAGCTTCTTGCGCGCCTCGGTCAGCTCCTTTTCGAGCTTCTTGCGCTCATCGAGCAGCGCTTCGACACGCGCAGGCACGTCGGCCGGCGAAATCTTCAGCACGGCTGCGGCCGCCTTTAGACGCCTGTCCTGTTCGTCGAGATGTTTGCGCGCCGCTTCGCCGGTCAGCGCCTCGATGCGCCGCACGCCGGCGGCGACCGCGCTGTCCGACACGACGCGCACCAGACCGATATCGCCGGTCGCCCTGACATGGGTGCCGCCGCAGAGCTCGACCGAATAGGGCCGGTTGGCCTTGGCGCCGTGCACGCCGGTACCCATCGAAACGACACGCACCTCATCTCCATACTTCTCGCCAAACAGTGCCATGGCGCCTTCGGCGATGGCATCGTCGACCGACATCAGACGCGTGGACACCGGGCTGTTCTGCACGACGATCTCGTTGGCCATGCGCTCGACCTCTTCGAGATCCTCCGGTGAAATGGGCTTGTTGTGCGAAATGTCGAAGCGCAGGCGCTCAGGCGCCACCAGCGAGCCCTTCTGCGCAACGTGGCTGCCCAGCACCTCGCGCAACGCCTCATGGATCAGATGCGTCGCGGAATGGTTCGCGCGCAGCCTGGAGCGCCTGGCATGGTCGACCTTCAGCTCGACGGCAGCGCCCGTCTTGACGGTGCCGCTGGCCACCTTGCCGACATGGACGAACAGCCCATCAGCCTTCTTCTGCGTATCGGAGACCTCGATCGAGAACCCTTCGCCCGAGATAACGCCCGTATCGCCCATCTGGCCGCCGGACTCGGCATAGAACGGCGTCTGGTTCACGACGATCGCCACCGCATCGTCCTTGCCGGCGCTGTCGACGGTCTTGCCGTCCCGGACAAGCGCCTGGATGATGCCTTCGGCAGCTTCAGTCTCGTAGCCGAGGAATTCGGTGGCGCCCGCCTTCTCGCGCACGGAGAACCAGATGGTCTCGGTGGCCGCGTCGCCAGACCCAGCCCAATGCTTGCGCGCCTCGGCCTTCTGCTGCTCCATCGCATTGGTGAAGCCGGCAAGATCGACCGAAATGCTGCGCTGGCGCAGCGCGTCCTGCGTCAGATCGAGCGGGAAGCCGTAGGTGTCGTAGAGCTTGAAAGCCGTTTCGCCGTCCAGCATGTCGCCGGCATGCAACGTTTCCGTCGCCTCGGAGAGCAGGCCGAGGCCACGCACCAGCGTCTTGCGAAACCTGGTCTCCTCGAGCTTCAGGGTCTCGGTGATCAACTGTTCGCCGCGCAGCAGTTCCGGATAGGCCTGGCCCATCTCTCGCACCAGCGCCGGCACCAGCTTCCACATCAGCGGTTCGTTGGCACCGAGCAACTGGGCATGACGCATGGCGCGGCGCATGATGCGGCGCAGGACGTAGCCCCGGCCTTCGTTCGAAGGCAGCACGCCATCGGCCACCAGGAAGGAGGACGAGCGCAGATGATCGGCAATGACGCGGTAGGACGCAACCGTCTCCTTGTCGGGACCATGCCCGATGGCGGACGAGGCGGCGTCGATCAGATGACGGAACAGATCGGTTTCGAAGACGCTTTCCACCCCTTGCAGGATGGACGCCATACGCTCCAGGCCCATGCCGGTGTCGATCGACGGGCGCGGCAGGTCGATGCGCTCGTCCTTCGTCACCTGTTCATACTGCATGAACACCAGGTTCCAGAATTCGAGGAAACGGTCGCCGTCCTCTTCCGGGCTGCCGGGAGGGCCGCCCCAGATGTGTTCGCCGCGGTCGATGAAGATCTCCGAGCACGGCCCGCAAGGTCCGGTGTCGCCCATCGCCCAGAAATTGTCCGAGGTCGCGATGCGAATGATGCGGTCGTCGGAAAAGCCGGCGATCTTCTTCCAGAAGCCGGCAGCCTCGTCGTCCGTGTGATAGACGGTGACCAGCAACTTGTCCTTGTTCAGCCCGAATTCCTTGGTGATCAGGTTCCAGGCAAGCTCGATGGCGCGCTCCTTGAAATAGTCGCCAAAGGAGAAATTGCCGAGCATCTCGAAGAAGGTCAGGTGGCGCGCTGTGTAGCCGACATTGTCGAGGTCGTTGTGCTTGCCGCCGGCGCGAACGCTCTTCTGGGCGGTCGAGGCACGCGAATAGGGCCGCTTCTCAAGGCCGGTGAAGACGTTCTTGAACTGCACCATGCCGGCGTTGGTAAACATCAGCGTCGGATCGTTGCGCGGCACCAGCGGGCTCGACGCGACGATCTCGTGACCCTCCTTGCGGAAGTAGTCGAGAAATGTCGACCGGATTTCGTTCACGCCACTCATGAATGATGCCTTTTCGGAAGAGCCGCCGGCGAACCGGCGGAAATGGGCTCTGCGTTTTAGAAGATAGGACTTGGCCTTTTAGCCGCCGCGCTTCACCCTGTCCAGAAACACGGAAGTGGTCCAATCCGCAGCCTTTGCCAGCTGTTCGAACCGGCCTCGTTTCGCCGCCAAAACGCAAAACCGCCGGCCCAGGGCCGGCGGTTTCAAAACGCAATAACGCGGAACTCGATTACATAAGCCCGAGATAATAGAATGCGATTATGGCCGAACTCCGGCCGACATCGCGCGAGGCTGTCACATCGCGCCGGATTCCTCCTCGAACCCGTCGTCGCCACCTTCAGAACCACCATTCTCAAGGAACTTCTCGGCGATCAGCCCGGCATTCTGCCTGAGCGCCAGTTCGATCTCGCGCGCGGTGTCGGGGTTGTCGCGCAGGAACAGCTTGGCATTCTCGCGGCCCTGGCCGAGACGCTGCGAATTGTAGGAGAACCAGGCGCCCGACTTCTCGACCACGCCGGCCTTGACGCCAAGATCGACCAGTTCGCCAGTCTTGGACACGCCTTCACCATACATGATGTCGAACTCGACCACCTTGAAGGGCGGCGCCAGCTTGTTCTTGACCACCTTGACGCGGGTCTGGTTGCCGACGACCTCGTCGCGGTCCTTGACCGAGCCGATGCGGCGGATATCGAGGCGCACCGAAGCGTAGAATTTCAGCGCGTTGCCGCCGGTGGTGGTTTCGGGCGAACCGAACATGACGCCGATCTTCATGCGGATCTGGTTGATGAAGATGACCATGGTGTTGGAACGCGAGATCGAAGCGGTCAGCTTGCGCAGCGCCTGGCTCATCAGCCGGGCCTGCAGGCCGGGCAGTGAATCGCCCATCTCGCCTTCGATTTCGGCGCGTGGCGTCAGTGCCGCCACCGAATCGACCACCAGCACGTCGATGGCGCCGGAGCGCACCAGCGTGTCGCAGATTTCCAGCGCCTGCTCACCGGTGTCGGGCTGCGAGATCAGGAGGTTTTCCAGATCGACGCCAAGCTTGCGGGCATAGACCGGATCAAGCGCGTGCTCGGCATCGACGAAGGCGCAGATGCCGCCCTTCTTCTGGGCTTCGGCCACGGTGTGAAGGGCCAGCGTCGTCTTGCCCGAGCTTTCCGGCCCGTAGATCTCGACGATGCGGCCGCGCGGCAGGCCACCGACGCCAAGCGCGATGTCGAGGCCAAGCGAGCCGGTCGGCACCGTTTCGATCTCGACGACCTGCTCGTTCGCGCCGAGCCGCATGATCGAGCCCTTGCCGAAAGCCCGCTCGATTTGCGACAGCGCCGCATCCAGAGCCTTTGATTTGTCCACCGCTTTGTCCTCTACCAGCCGCAAAGAATTCTGAGCCATGATACATCACCCCTTGGTCGTCAATGAAGGCCGGACAATCCGTAATCCCTGCCAATTTGTACCTTTTTTGTTCTCGTTTGGCAAGAGGGATCAAATATCTGAAAAACAATCACTATCCGGATTTGTTCTTTTTTTGTCTCACGATCTCGCTCCACGATGCATCCCGCATTGGGCAAGACGGCTCGGCTGTTTCGATCTGCCGAATCGCTGCCTTGCATGCGAAGCTTCGCCAAGCAGCCTAGCGCTTGTGCGGCTGGAATAACAAAGGTCATATCGCCGGCATGCTGAAATCCGCGAAAATACTGGCTATAGGCGGCGCCCATATCGACCGGCGCGGCAAGGTGTCCGGCGCTTACGTGCCTGGCGCCTCCAATCCCGGCACGATGCGCGAGGATGTCGGTGGCGGCGTCTTCAACGCGCTGCGCAGTGCCGTGCACCGCGGCGTCTCAGCGTCGCTCATGTCGGTGCGTGGCGGCGATGCCGCTGCCGACACCGTTTCGCGAGCCATCGCCGAGGCAGGCATTGCGGACCTGTCGGCCGTGTTCCTTGACCGCCCCACGCCGAGCTATACGGCGCTGATCGACCGCGAGGGGGAGCTGATCGTCGGCTTTGCCGACATGGCGCTCTATGACCTGGCCTTTCCCAAGCAGATCAGGCGCTCCAAAGTCCGGGAGGTGATCGCTGCCGCCGATGCCGTCTTCTGCGACGCCAACCTGCCGACGGCGGCACTGGAACGGCTGATTCAGCTTGCCGCCGGAAAACCCGTCTTCGCCATTGCCGTTTCGCCGGCCAAGATCGTGCGCTTGAAGCCGGTGCTCGGCAATCTGGCCGTCGTCTTCATGAACCGGCGCGAAGCGGTCGCACTGGCAGCCCTGGACGCCACGACTTCCCCGCAAGACATCGTCGACGGGCTGAGACGCGCGGGGCTCAAGAGCGGCGTGGTGACGGCGGGCGGCGGCCCCATGCTGGGCTTCGATGAGGCCGGCGCCTTCTCGATCCTGCCGCCGCCGCCAAGAAAGGTCGCTGACGTCACCGGCGCCGGCGATGCGCTGGCGGGCGCAACGGTCGCCGCCTTGCTGCGCGGCCTGCCGTTGCGGGTGGCCCTGCGCGAAGGCATTGCCGCGGCGACGCTTGCCATCGAAAGCTCCAACGCCGTTCCCGAATTCACCACGGCAAGCTTCGCGGAAGCGCTGGCTCTTGTGCCGGAAGCGCAGGAAGTGGCATGAGACCGGC
This sequence comes from Mesorhizobium sp. Root695, assembly GCF_001428185.1. NCBI lineage: Bacteria > Pseudomonadati > Pseudomonadota > Alphaproteobacteria > Hyphomicrobiales > Phyllobacteriaceae > Mesorhizobium > Mesorhizobium sp. Root695. Next base: position 173,602 of record NZ_LMHO01000045.1, read on the forward strand.
AAATTCTTAGTGCCGCAGTGTTGCCAAGCGTCCCGATGGACGCGCCGCACTCCGGATTGGAGATCGAGATGACCCCAGAGACCGCCCGCCCCTTCATCGACATCCACGCGCCGGTGGCGCAAGCCCTGGCCACTGGGCGGCCGGTGGTGGCGCTGGAAAGCACCATCATCACCCATGGCATGCCCTACCCCGACAATGGCGCCATGGCGGCCGATGTCGAAAAGATCATCACCGATGGCGGCGCCGTGCCGGCGACGATCGCCGTCGTCGGCGGCCGCATCAAGATCGGACTTTCGGACGGCGAGCGCGAATCGCTGGCGATGACGGGCGACGCCATGAAGCTGTCGCGCGCCGACCTCGGTTTTGCGGTAGCGCAAGGGCGCACCGGCGGCACCACGGTCGCCGCCACGATGATCGCGGCGCATATGGTCGGCATAAAAGTGTTCGCCACCGGCGGCATTGGAGGCGTGCACAAGGGTGCGGAAAAGAGCTTTGATATTTCCGCCGATCTCGACGAGTTGGCGCGCACGCCGGTCATCGTCGTGTCGGCCGGCGCCAAGGCTATCCTCGACATCGAAAAGACGCTGGAGGTGCTGGAGACGCGCGGCGTGCCGGTGATCGGCCATGGCTGCGAGACGATGCCGGCCTTCTGGTCGCGGCATTCGCCGTTCCGCGCGCCGCTGACCTTGCACGGACCGGAAGAGATCGCGCATTTCTACCAGACGAGGGCAGCGCTGGGGCTCGCCGGCGGCATGCTGATCGCCAATCCGGTGCCTGAGAACCACGAAATTCCCGCTGAAGAGATGGCCTCCTATATCGAAGCCGCGCAGAAGGCCGCCGAGGCGCTCAACGTGACCGGCAAGGCGGTGACGCCCTTCCTGCTGTCGAAAATCCTCGAACTGTCCGGTGGCAGGAGCCTTAAGACCAACATCGCGCTGGTCGAAAACAATGCGCGGCTGGCGGCGAGGATCGCGAAGGCGCTGTAGGGTGCTGCCGCCAAGGTCGGCGGGGGTGCTGTCCCTCGACCGTTCCGAATTGCCCGTCACTTCCCCGCGCGCCGCCCCGCCTCATAGGCCCGGCGCGCCCAGACAGTCATCTCGTCGGGGTCATCGAAAGCGCTGTCGGGAATGCTCCAGTAGGGCATGGAGACCAGCTTGCCGTGACGCGAGCCGGTATAGGTCCACTGCCGGCAACCGGCGGCTTCGAAGTCGGGCGCGCTTTGCTCGTCGGCCTTCAGCATCAATTCACCGCGCAGCACGATGGCGACGATGACACCGTCGAAATAGATGCCCTTGCCGCCGAACAGCTTGCGGATGCTGACTAGGCCAAGGCCTTTGAACAGTTCGGCGATGCGTTCATTGTCCATGCCGCGATCATGTCACCGGCATTTGGCCTTGTCATCGCCGCAACCAAAATCATGCTGACAGGTTGAGAGCCATCCATCGGAGTTTTTGTCATGCCGCTTTTGCTCAAAGGGTCCTGCCGCTGCAATGCCGTGCGTTTCGAGGTGGAGAGCCACACGCCGGCGCCATTCATGCTGTGCTATTGCTCGATCTGCCGCAAACAACAGGGCGGCGGCGGTTTTGCCATCAATCTCGGCGCCGACAGTGAGACGTTGAACATCAGAGGCAAAAGGAGCCTTGGCGTCTACCGGGCCAAGATCGAGGATGACGAACATCCGCAGTGCGAGATCTCGACCGGGGAGCGCAATTTCTGCAAGAAATGTGGATCAGCCCTTTGGCTCTACGACCCGACCTGGCCGGAGCTCGTGCATCCTTTCGCGTCGGCGATCGACAGCGACCTGCCCATTCCGCCAAGCAAGGTGCACCTGATGCTGAAATACAAGGCGAACTGGGTCGAACCCGATATCGGCAAAAGAGACAAGGCGTTCGACATCTATCCCGAGGAATCGATCGCCGACTGGCACAAGCGGACGGGCATGTGGGTGGAGTAGCCTTCTTCGCCCGTCGACGGGCGAAGGAAGATCAGGCCGAGGCGCGTGCTTCCGCCAGCGCCTTGAGATCGGCCGGCTTCAGTTCGACGGATTCGCCGCATCCACAGGCCGAACTCTGGTTCGGGTTGTGGAAAGTGAAGCCGGTGCGCAGCGTCGTCTGCTCGAAATCCATCTCGGTGCCGAACAGGAAAAGGGCTGCCTCTGGCGCCACATAGACATGGGCGCCGTCGCGCTCGATGTGGTCGTCCTTGGTGTTGGGCTCGGTCACCAGGTCGACCGTATATTCCATGCCGGCGCAGCCGCCCTTCTTGATGCCAAGCCGAATGCCATGCGCGTTGTCGCGGGTGGCGACGATCTCGCGCACCCGGTCAGCGGCCTTTTCGGTCATCGTGATGACGGCGAAGCGTCCCATTCTTTTTCCTTCCATTCCATGCAGGTTCAAGGCCTGCCGAATGATTCCTCACCTAAAATGGTGAAGTTTTATGACTGGCGCAAGTGTGCCAACCCTGTCGGGCCCAACGCTAGTACCAGCCCACCGCGACCTGCGCCTCTTCCGACATGCGGTCGGGCGACCAGGGCGGGTCGAAGGTCATGTTCACTTCGACGCCGGAAACGCCTTCGACGGCGCCGACGGCATTTTCCACCCAGCCGGGCATTTCGCCGGCGACCGGGCAGCCGGGGGCGGTCAGCGTCATGTCGATCTTAACCGAGCGATTGTCCTCGATGTCGATCTTGTAGATGAGGCCAAGCTCGTAGATATCGGCCGGGATTTCCGGATCGTAGACGGTCTTCAGGGCCGAGACGATGTCGTCGGTCAGTCGTGCCAGTTCATCAGCTGGAATGGCCGATCCCGAAACCAGCGCATTGGGCGCGGTTTCCTGAGTGGTCTCGGCAGCGATGCTTGCATCATCCATGGTCGTCACCCAAAAAAATCTTCACCCGAAGAACTTGCGCGCTTTTTCAAGCGCCTCGGCCAAAGCATCGACTTCGGCCCTGGTATTATACATGCCGAACGACGCCCTGCATGTGGAGGTTACGCCGAAGCGTTTCAACAGCGGCTGGGCGCAATGGGTGCCCGCACGCACTGCAACGCCTTGCCTGTCTATCACCATCGACACGTCGTGCGCATGAATTCCTTGCAGCTCGAACGAGATGATGGCGCCTTTGCCGGGCGCATCGCCGAAGATGCGCAGCGAATTGATGGCGCGCAGCCGCTCATGCGCGTATGTCTTGAGGTCTTCTTCATGCGCGGCGATGCGCTCGCGGCCGACCGATTCCATATAGTCGAGCGCAGCACCGAGCCCGATCGCCTGCACGATCGGCGGCGTACCGGCCTCGAAGCGGTGCGGCGGCTCGTTGTAGGTGACGATGTCTTCCGTCACCTCCTCGATCATCTCGCCACCGCCCATGAAGGGGCGCATGCCCGACAGAATGTCCTTCTTGCCGTAGAGCACCCCGATGCCCGAGGGGCCGTAGACCTTGTGGCCGGTGAAGACGAAGAAGTCGCAGTCGAGATCCTGCACGTCGATCGGCATATGCACGGCGCTCTGGCTGCCGTCGACCAGCACCGGAATGTTTTTCGCATGCGCGATGCGCACGATTTCCTTGATCGGCGTCACCGTGCCAAGCGCGTTCGACATCTGTGTGATGGCAACGAGCTTTGTCTTGCTGGTCAGCCGCTTCTCGAATTCCTCGATGTGGAAGACACCGAGATCGTCGACCGGCACCCAGACCAGATTGGCGCCCTGCCGCTCGCGGATGAAATGCCACGGCACGATGTTGGAGTGGTGCTCCATGATCGACAGCACGATCTCGTCGCCCTCGCCGATGTTGGGCATGCCATAGCCATAGGCGACCGTGTTGATGGCCGAGGTCGTGTTCGACGTGAAGACGATGTTGTCGGTGCTTGGCGCATTGAGAAAACGGCGCACCGTCTCACGCGCCTTTTCATAGGCATCGGTCGCGGCATTGGAGAGGAAATGCAGGCCGCGATGGACGTTGGCGTATTCCTGGGAATAGGCGTGCTGGATCGTATCCAGCACCACCTGCGGTTTCTGTGCCGAGGCGCCATTGTCGAGATAGACAAGCGGTTTTCCGTAGACTTCCCGCGACAGGATCGGGAAATCGCGGCGGATCGCTTCGACGTCGTACGGGATGTTTTCGAGTTTCTGGTCCATCGTCTGTCTTTCAATACCCGGGCTTCACCGTCATCCGGCCCTTCGCTATGGTTCCGGGCGTTCGTCGCTCAAAAAGCCAAATCGTTGGCTTTTTGCCTGCTACGCCGACCCCTCCTCACCCGTGTGTCACGAACCAGTCGTCGAGCCGCGCTTCCAGCGCCTCGACGATCGACTCGTCGTCCAGTTCCTCGATCACCTCGGCAACGAAGGCCTTCACGAGTAGGCCCCGCGCGGTCTTCTCGTCGACGCCGCGCGCCATCAGGTAGAACAGATGGTCGTGGTCGATTTCGGTGACCGTCGCGCCATGGCCGCAGACGACGTCGTCGGCGAAGATCTCAAGCTCCGGCTTGGTCGAGAACTCGCCGTCATCCGACAGCAGCAGCGTGTTGCAGGCCATCTTGGCGTTGGTCTTCTGCGCATATTGATGGACGTTGATGCGGCCCTGGAAGACGCCGCGCGCCTTGCCCGTCACCACGTTGCGGATGACCTCCGTCGAGGTCGTGTGCGGCACGGCATGGTCGAGCACCATGGTCACATCGGTATGGGTGTCGCCGGCCAGAAGGTTGATGCCGCGCAGTTTGAAATCGGCGCCTTCGCCTGTCGTCCTGACCACGATTTCCTGGCGCACAAGCTTGCCGCCGGCATTCATGAAGAACACCGTCAGCTTCGAATTCTTGCCGAGATGCGCCTTGAACTGAGCCAGATGCGTTGCCGTCTCCGGCTGTTCCTGGACGATCAGCCACGTCACCTCGGCGCCCTCGCCCAGCACGAGCTGGCTGACCGAGCTGACCAGAGCAGGCCCATCACCCGTCTGGCGCTCGACGATAACGGCCTTGGCGCCAGCGCCGACACGAACGGCCAAGCGCACATGGGTCTGGCCGCCGGCCTGCAGGTTCTGCAGTTCGATCGGCTTTTCGAGTTCCGCGCCATCGGCGATATCGACGAAATAACCGTCGGCAACGAAAGCCGTGTTCAGCGCGCCGATGGCGTCGTCGCTGCCGTAGGAATCGAGCCCCGGTGCGATGCTACCGTCGGTCAGCTTTTCCGACAGCCGCTGCACGGTGACGCCCTCAACTCCCGGCAGCTTCGTGCCAGATTCTCCATTCAGCACGGCAAAGACGGCCGAGCCTTCCACGATCGGAGCAATGGCCTTGGCTGCGGCGACCGGGTCGAAGTCCGGCACCGTATTCAGCAACCGGCGCAGGTCGGTGTAATGCCAGGATTCGACGCGCCGCGTCGGCAGGCCATGCTTGATCGTTTCGATTGCGTCGTCGCGCTTCAGCATCACCGCGCCGTCGCCCGGCAGCAGCGACAGACGGTCGCCGAACGCGTCGATCAACGCTGTCTCGGCCGGTGTCCGCTGCGGTTGTGTGTGCATATTCATCAGTGTCGCCTCTGGCATCTCACGCGGCTTCGCCGATCACGCCGGCATAGCCATTGGCTTCCAGGTCAAGCGCCAGCGACTTGTCGCCCGACTTGATGACCTGGCCCTTGTAGAGCACGTGCACGGTGTCGGGCACGATGTGTTCGAGCAGGCGCTGGTAGTGGGTGATGACCAGGAACGACCGGTCCGGCGCGCGTAGCGCGTTGACGCCGTCCGAGACGATCTTCAGCGCATCGATGTCGAGGCCGGAATCGGTTTCGTCGAGCACGCAGAGTTTGGGCTCAAGCAGCTTCATCTGCAGGATCTCGGCGCGCTTCTTCTCGCCGCCGGAGAAGCCGACATTGAGCGGCCGCTTCAGCATCGCCATGTCCATCCTGAGCGAGGCGGCTGCTTCCTTCACCCGCTTGAGGAATTCCGGGATCTTCAGCGGCTCTTCGCCACGCGCCTTGCGCTGCTCGTTCATCGCCACCTTCAGGAATTCCATGGTCGCCACGCCCGGTATCTCCATCGGATACTGGAAGGCAAGGAAGATGCCTGACGTTGCGCGCTCGGCCGGATCCATTTCGAGGATCGACTGGCCGTTGTAGAGGATGTCGCCCTCGGTCACCTCATAGTCCTCGCGGCCGGCGAGGATGTAGGACAGCGTCGATTTGCCCGAGCCGTTAGGCCCCATGATCGCGGCGACCTCGCCGGCTTTCACCGTCAGGTTCAAGCCGCGGATGATTTCGGTGCCGTCATCGACGATGCGGGCGTGCAGGTTTCTGATTTCAAGCATTGTTCTTTTCTCTGAAATAATCGTCGTAAGTGATGGAGTAGTCGGTGTGCCGGCGCTGCAGGGCCATGAACCACGATAGGGACAGGCCAAAACTGGCCGAGAAGACGGCGATGCCGAGGAACACATTGACGAAGGCAATGAGCAGGAAGCCGGCAAATGCCGAAATAATTGTCGCGGCGGCAAATTTGGTCATGGCGATCTTGCCCTCGCGGCGGACAGCCCGCAGCCGCCGCCAGCGGACGGCAAACCAGATGTCCTCTCTCGGAAGCTGCGTCGCCATGGTCACTTAGCCCACCGAGCCTTCCAGCGAGATGCCGATCAGCTTCTGTGCCTCCACGGCGAACTCCATCGGCAGTTGCTGGATGACGTCCTTGACGAAGCCGTTGACGATCAGCGCGATCGCTTCCTCTTCAGGGATGCCGCGCTGCATGACGTAGAATTTCTGGTCCTCGGAAATCTTCGAGGTCGTCGCTTCGTGCTCGAACTGCGCCGTCGAGTTCTTGGCTTCCATGTAGGGCACCGTATGCGCGCCGCACTGGTCGCCGATCAGCAGACTGTCGCAGTTGGTGAAGTTGCGGGCGTTGGTCGCCTTGCGGTGCGCGGAAACCTGGCCGCGATAGGTATTCTGCGAGAAGCCGGCGGCGATGCCCTTGGAGATGATGCGGCTCGACGTGTTCTTGCCGAGATGGATCATCTTGGTGCCGCTGTCGACCTGCTGATAGCCATTCGACACGGCGATCGAATAGAACTCGCCTTGGGAATCGTCACCGCGCAGGATGCAGCTCGGATATTTCCAGGTGATCGCCGAGCCGGTCTCGACCTGCGTCCACGAGATCTTCGAACGGTCGCCACGGCAGTCGCCACGCTTGGTGACGAAATTGTAGATGCCGCCCTTGCCCTCGGCGTCGCCGGGGTACCAGTTCTGCACCGTCGAATATTTGATCTCGGCATCGTCGAGCGCCACCAGTTCGACGACCGCGGCATGCAACTGGTTCTCGTCGCGCTGCGGCGCCGTGCAGCCTTCGAGATAGGAGACGTAGGCCCCCTCCTCGGCGATGATCAGCGTACGCTCGAACTGGCCGGTGTTCTTCTCGTTCATGCGGAAATAGGTCGACAGCTCCATCGGGCAGCGCACGCCCTTGGGCACGAAGACGAAGGAACCGTCGGTGAACACGGCCGAGTTCAGCGTCGCGTAGAAATTGTCGGAGGTCGGCACGACCGAGCCGAGATATTTCTTCACCAGCTCCGGATGCTCACGGATGGCTTCCGAGATCGAGCAGAAGATGACGCCGGCCTGCGCCAGCTCCTTCTTGAAGGTGGTGACGACCGATACGGAATCGAACACGGCGTCGACTGCGACGCGGCCCGACTTGTAGACATTGTCGCTGACGTCCTCGAGCTCCGAAGCGTCGGTCTTCTGGACGCCGGCGAGGATTTCCTGCTCCCTCAGCGGGATGCCAAGCTTTTCGTAGACCTTCAGCAATTCGGGATCGACGTCGCTAAGCGACGTCGGGCCGGGCGTGCTCTTGGGCGCCGCGTAGAAGTAAATGTCCTGGAAATCGATCTTCGGGTAGTGGACGCGCGCCCAGGTCGGCTCGTCCAGCGTCAGCCAGCGGCGATACGCTTCCAGACGCCATTCCAGCATCCAGGACGGTTCGTCCTTCTTGGCCGAAATGAAACGGATGATGTCTTCGCTCAGACCTTTGGGGGCCTTATCAACAGCGATTTCGGTCTGGAATCCGTATTTGTATTGGTCGACGTCGATCTTTCGGACCCGATCGATCGTGTCCTGCACAGCAGGCATATGCGTTCTCCATCCACGCCGGGGTCAAGGCCCGACAGTTTTCAAACTATGGCACCACCAAAAACGAACGCCGAAGAAGCGCTCGCGGCAGCGTAAGTTCCATATAGTGCGTTCCGACCGGAAATTCACCCGGCCAGCATGAAACGCACGGCTCTACCAGGCCGAAAGGCCCAAATACATTTTCCTGAAGCATCGGATTTTCCGAAAACCGCTACGCACTTTTCGGTCCGATGCTCCCAACCGCTTACGCGGCTTGTTCTCTGCTCGCCCGACGGGAGGCGATTCCCGTCAGCGCAACGCGAAACAACTCGATGTCTTGCGCGACGGTCGCCGGTCCGATCGACACGCGCAAGGCGCCGAGACTGTCACCGTATCCCATGGCTTTCAGCACATGGCTTGGCCCGACCTTGCCCGACGAACAGGCGGAGCCGGCCGACAGCGCCACACCGGCCAGATCGAATGCGATCTGCGCGGTTTCGGCTTTGACGCCCGCAATAGCGAAGAATGTCGTATTGGCAAGCCTTGGCGCACCGGTTCCAAAGATTTCAGCGTCAGGCACCAGCAATTTCACGATGGCCTCGATCTCGTCGCGGCGCTGCTGCACCGCTTCGATGTCCGGCAATCCGGTCAGTGCCTCGCGTGCCGCGACGCCAAAACCAGCGATGGCGGCGAGATTTTCCGTGCCGCCGCGATGGCCCTTTTCCTGGCCACCGCCATTGATCAGCGGCCTCGGCATCATCAGATCGGAAGCGGCGACGATGGCGCCGACGCCCTTGGGACCGCCGATCTTGTGCGAGGACAGAATCAGATAATCGGCATAGCCCGCTGAAATGTCGATCGAAACGCGCCCTGCGGCCTGGACCGCGTCGACGACGAGGATGCCGCCCGCCGCTTTGACGATCCCGGCGATGCGATCGATCGGCTGGATGACGCCGGTCTCGTTGTTGGCGGCATGGATGGCGACCAGCGGCAGGCCATCGGCCTTGTCATGATGGCCGAGCGCCACCGCCAAGGCGTCGAGATCGGCGATGCCGTTGGCGTCGACGCCGATCCGCGTCACCTGTGCTGCCGGGAAACGGCCGCCGTTCAACAGGCAGGGGTGGTCGGCCTCGGACACGTAAAGCCGGCTCGTGCGCACGCTGCCGCGCCCCATCTGCCAGTCTGATGTCAGCAGCGTCGAGGCGGCTTCCGTCGCGCCGGAGGTGAACACGACATGCTCTGATTTGGCGTTGACCAGTGCCGCGACGTCACGCCTGGCGGTTTCGATCAGGCGCCGAGCAGCGCGCCCTTCGGCGTGGACCGATGACGGGTTGGCGGCGACATCAAGGGCCGCGACCACAGCCTCGCGGGCCGCGGCAAGCAGCGGCGCACTGGCATTGTAGTCGAGATAGGCGCGTATTGCGGCCATTTTCGTCCAGTTGGTCCCGTTAGAAGCCATTCCGCTGACGTATCGCGTTATTTCCTTGAAATTCCAAGGCGAGCCGTCCTATTTACGCGGCTTGCGGCGCGGGTGGCCGGGCTCGATGTCTTGCCACTCAGTTTTGAACAATTCTAAACTAGCTTCTAAGAAGACGCTCGCCCTGCGTCAAGGCCAGAGGAAGACACGTTCCGGGCGCCGCGCATTCGTATACCCAAGTGGAGTATTTCATGCCTGAGGTCATTTTCACCGGTCCTGCCGGCCGCCTGGAGGGTCGCTACCAGCCTTCCAAGGAAAAGAGCGCGCCGATTGCCATCGTCCTGCACCCGCACCCCCAGTTCGGCGGCACGATGAACAACAAGATCGTCTACGACCTCTTCTACATGTTCCAGAAGCGGGATTTCACCACGCTTCGCTTCAATTTTCGCGGCATCGGCCGCAGCCAGGGCGAGTTCGATCACGGCACCGGCGAGCTGTCGGATGCCGCGGCAGCGCTGGATTGGGTGCAGTCGCTGCATCCGGATTCCAAGAGCTGCTGGGTCGCCGGTTACTCCTTCGGGTCCTGGATCGGCATGCAGCTTCTGATGCGCCGGCCGGAGATCGAAGGCTTCATCTCGATCGCGCCGCAGCCCAACACCTATGATTTCTCGTTCCTGGCTCCCTGCCCGTCGTCGGGTCTGATCATCCACGGCGATGCCGACAAGGTGGCGCCGCCAAAGGATGTGCAAGGCCTGGTCGACAAGCTGCACACGCAAAAGGGCATCACCATCACGCAGAAGACCTTGCCTGGCGCCAACCATTTCTTCTCCAACGACGCCGACCTGCTGCTCGAGGAATGCGCTGATTATCTCGACCGCCGGCTGGCCGGCGAATTGTCGGATCCGCGCCCGAAGCGGTTGAGATAGGCAAAGGACGAAGCGGCGGCGATGTACGAGCCTCCTCATTTCAAGGAAACGCGGCCGGAGATTCTGCACGGGTTGATACGGGCGCATCCGCTGGGCCTGTTGATTTCCAACGGGCCCGAGGGGCCGATCGCCAACGCCATCCCGTTCCTGCTCGACGCCGACGTGCCGCCGAACGGCCGACTGCGCGCCCATCTGGCGCGGGCCAATCCGCAATGGCGCCTGCTGGCCGACAATCCGGCTTCGCCCGTGCTGATCGTCTTCCAGGGCAGCGACGCCTATGTGACGCCGTCCTGGTACGAGACCAAACGCGAGACCGGCAAGGTGGTGCCGACCTGGAATTATGCCATCGTGCAGGTTCGCGGCACCGTCAAGGTGATGGATGACCAGGACTGGCTGGCGCAGCAGATCGCCGATCTGACCATATCCCAGGAAGGCGCTCGCGAGGCACCCTGGGCGGTGACCGATGCGCCGGCGCCCTTCATCCAGTCGCAGATCAAGGGCATTATCGGGCTGGAAATCGAGATCAGCGAAATCCACGGCAAGTGGAAGGTCAGCCAGAACCGGCCCGTGGCCGATCGCGCCGGCGTTGCGCAGGGGCTCGAAAGCGAGGACCATTCGTCGCCCGGCATGGCTGGCCTGGTCAGATCCTATGGCGGGCTGGACGGCAACTAAGCTGCGGCAACGCCGAGCGATCAGAGAGTCTTCCTTGTCGGTCCAATCAGCCGAAACGTCCTCTTGCGGACCGGCAATCCCGACGGCATCGGCCGAAAGATGAAGCCGAGCCGGGCAAAGACCAGCCCGCAGGCAAGCGCGAATGCGCAGCCGAGGCCGAAGCCGGCGACGGTGTCGCTGGGATAGTGCGCGCCCACGAAGACCCGCGTCGAGGCGATGCATGCGGTGACCGCCAGGGCGATGTACCAGCGCCTTGGAAACAACAGCAGGGCGACCCCGAACACGGCGCCCATGGTCGTGGCGTGGCCCGACGGGAAGCCGGCGAAGCGCGCATCAAAAGCGAACGGATGCAGCGACAACACCCCGAATTCATTGAAATACATCGGACGAGCCCGGCCAATCGCGTATTTTAGCACATTGACGGCGAGGCCCGACAGGCCGGCGGCGCCCAGCACCAAAAAAGCCAGGCAGGTCCAGTTGTAGGCGAGCATCAGCGAACGCCTTGAAAGGCTTCGCCAGTCCGTCAGGTTCGCGGCAACGAGCAGAAGCACTGACGGAATGAGATACCAGCCACCCAAGCCGAACTGCGTGAAAAAATCGGCCAGATGGACGAATCCCGGCGACCATTGGTCGCGAAGCATTCCAGCCGGGGTGTCGAGGCGAACAAATGCTGCCGCCGTCAGCAAAACCCACACCAGCACCCAGACCGACCACAAAATGTTCGGGTATCTGACGGGGCGAGCGGCAAAGCGCTTTCTTGCGATCCGCATCGTATCGCGAAAATTGTCGACCGATCGGCGCCCCACTCCAAGGAGCATAGCGGAAACGGAAGGGCGCGATTTCACCAGCATTTGAAATTCGACCCTGTCATCGACGAGCCGTCATGGGGACACACGATAAAGGCCGAGCGACAGTTTGTCTCCCGACGAATAGTTGAGGCCGTCGACTTCGGCAACGCGGGTCGCCGACTTGCCTTGCGCCGCTAGCAGCCCATTCAGTTTCTGCTCGTCCCCGATTTGTGCCAGCGCCAGCGCGCAGGCCGGATCGCCAAGCAGATGTCTGGCGACGCCATCGACATCGGTCAGCAAGGTCTTGGTGCCCACCAGGAACACCAGGCTCGGCTCGTGATATTCCGCCGAGGCGAGCACCGTGGTGTCGCAAGGCCAGTTGGCGCGGACCGCCGCCTCGATGGCCGGGCTCAGCCAGATCGGCTTCAGCGACGGCGCGATGACGCCGAACAACAGCCCATAGGTGATGCCCGCGCAGACCGCGATGGCGCCGATGCGGCGCAGCGGCACTTGCAGCTCTCTGGAAAAAGCGAGGTAGCCCGCCCCCAGTGCCGCCGCGGCCGCCGGTACGCTCCACCAGGAGAAGGTGCCGGTGAGGTAGATCGGCGCTCCAACGCAGACCGACGCCAGGCCGAGGCTGACCACGGCCAGACCGAATGCGGTCGACCACCACAACCAATCCTGCCAGCGCCTGAGCGGCGCATTCGCCTCCTGCGGCGGCAATGTCAGCAGCCAGCCGATCAGCAGCGCCATGCCGGGATAGGCCGGCAGGACATAATGCGGCAGCTTGGTCGGGATCAGTTCGAACACCAGCCAGAACGGAATGTACCAGGCGAGGCAGAAACGCAGCCGCGGATCGTCGTGCAACCGGTTGAGGGCCTGGAGCCCGGCGCCGACAGCGATCAGGCCGAAGGGCCACATGAACAGCGAATAGGTCAGCATGTAGAAACCAGGCGGCAGGCCGTGCGATTCCTCTCCCGACGCGACCTTGGCCACCATGTCCTTGCCGACGGCATCCTGCAGAAAGGCGCCGCCGCTCTTCCAGGTGATGAGGGCTACCCATGGCAGCACGATAAGAAGCACCAGGGCGACGCCGCGCATGAGCTTCAGCTTCAAAAGCCAGCGCCAGTCGCGTTCGAACGCAAACAGCGTGGCGACCGTGAGCACCGACAACAGCGGAGCGACAGGCCCCTTGATAAGGATCCCCAGGCCTTGAGCCGCCCAGAATATCCATGGCAGATGGCTGGCTACCGGTTCGTTCCGGCGCGCTGCCAGATAGATCTGGGCGAGCGCGCCCTGCGCCGCCACGCAGCAGGCCAGCAGCATGGCGTCTGTCTTGGCGTCACGGCCCTCGAAGGCGGTCGCGAAGATCGCCGCCATCATAAGGCCGGCGGCGAGACCTGCATTGGCCCCGAAGAGCTTCGTGCCCGTCCAGGCGATGCCGACGACGGCCAGGGCAATGCCAAGCATGGAGACGAGGCGGTAGACCCAGATCGGCGCCGCCGCCCCCTCGCCGCTTAGCGCCACGGCCGCCGATTGCAGCCAGTAGATGCCGATCGGCTTCTTGTAGCGCGAGGCATCCTGAAAACGGATGTCGACATAGTCGGAGGTTTCGACCATCTGCTTGGTCGCCTGGACAAAACGCGACTCGTCGCGGTCGATCGGTGGAAGGCTCATCAGCCCACTGAGCGTCATCAGCAGGCTGAACAGAAAAAGGATGAGATAGTTCCTGTTCATCGCGGAGCTTTCCGGATCTGGTCTGCGGGATGGCCCCGTCGCGGCGCTTCAGGCCCTGCCTCCGCGCGGCGCCTCAATACGCCAGCCAAAACGGCGAAGCAAGGATTCGCAATACCATCCGCGCGGGCCGCAAAACCGGAAACCACTTTTGCTGATCGCTGGATCTCTATCTGGCGCGCGATCGAACGCAAAACCGGAAACCACTTTTGCTGATCGCGCTTGGATGCTAAACGCGCGCGTTCATGCACGTCCGAGCCGCAGCGGCCGGGCGCTTTCGGGAAAGAAACAATGTCCGCCTTCAAATCCGATTTCCTGCGCACGATGAGCGAGCGCGGTTTCATCCACCAGACTTCGGATGATGCCGGCCTCGACAATCTCTTCGCCAAGGAGACGGTGACGGCCTATATCGGCTTCGACGCGACCGCCAAAAGCCTGCACGCCGGCTCGTTGATCCAGATCATGATGCTGCACTGGCTGCAGCAGACGGGTCATCGGCCGATCGCGCTGATGGGCGGCGGCACCTCGATGATCGGCGACCCGTCGTTCAAGGACGAGGCGCGCAAGCTGCTGACCCCGCAGGACATCGACGACAACCTCGCCGGCATCCGCCGCAATTTCATGCCGTATCTCAAATTCGGCAGCGGTGCGAACGACGCCATCATGGTCAACAACGCCGACTGGCTGATGGAGATCAACTACGTCAATTTCCTGCGCGACGTCGGCCGTCACTTTTCCGTCAATCGCATGCTGGCCTTCGATTCCGTAAAACTCCGGCTCGATCGCGAACAGTCGCTGTCGTTCCTTGAATTCAACTACATGATCCTGCAGGCCTATGATTTCGTCGAGCTTTACAAGCGTCTCGGCTGCCGCCTGCAGATGGGCGGCTCCGACCAGTGGGGCAACATCATCAACGGCATCGATCTCGGCCGCCGCATGGAGGACGCGCAGCTCTATGCGCTGACCACGCCGCTGCTCACCACCTCGTCGGGCGCCAAGATGGGCAAGTCTGCCTCGGGCGCGGTCTGGCTCGATGCGGAAATGCTGAGCCCCTACGAGTTCTGGCAGTACTGGCGCAACACCGAGGATGCGGACGTTGCCCGCTTCCTGAAACTCTACACGACGCTGCCGCTGGACGAGGTCACGCGGCTCGAGCGGCTCGGTGGGTCCGAAATCAACGAAGCCAAGAAGATCCTCGCCACCGAGATCACCGCCTTGCTGCACGGCCGCGCAGCGGCGGAGCAAGCCAGCGATACGGCGCGCAAGACGTTCGAGGAAGGCGCGCTTGCCGAATCGCTGCCGACCGTCGAGGTTGACAAGGCGGCGCTCGAAGCTGGCGTCGGCGTTCTGTCGCTGCTCGTCACCGCCGGATTGGCGGCGTCGAATGGCGAGGCGCGGCGGCATGTGCAGGGCGGTGCGGTGCGCCTGAACGACGAGCCGGTCAGCGACGAGCGCCGGCTGGTGACTTCAAAGGATTTGAGTCCGGAAAACGTCGTAAAGCTTTCTCTGGGCAGGAAAAAACACATTCTGGTGCGGCCGGTGTGAGGCCCGCCCTCCGTCAGCTCGGTCTGTTGAGGCGCTGGCGTTTGCCGCAGGAACAGCCAGGATTGAGTTAGGCTAATGCACTCACCCCGCCCTGCGGAACCATGGCTATAGCCGGTCCACTAAAGACCAACGGTTATTGCCTTGCGCTATAATCGCGCAAGTTGAGTTCCTTGCGGGCCTCGCGCAAATCGATCTTCGCATTATACCCATGCCTCTGAAGAAGGTGCAGGAGGTTGGCCCCAGTAAAAAGTGTGATTGGCTTCCCAGCTGCGAATTTGTGCGCATCAGGGCCATAGTCAGCAGTTGTAATGAGGACACCGCGTGACGCGCCTTCGTGCTGCATAGTTCCGTATAGATCGCGGACGGCTGCAACGCCGACTGTTCGGGTGTATCGCTTGGCCTGGATCACGATCTTCCCGCCAGTAATGGGGTCGGGGTCGAAAGCTACAGCGTCAACTCCTCCATCATTGCTCGACTGCGTGACCTTTACCTCGCCTCCGCGTGAAGCAAATTCCTTTTCGAAGAGCTCGCGAACGAGATGTTCGAAATCCTCCCAATCCATGGACGCCAAATTCATTGCGGTATCAAGCGTGTCCACAACCATACGGGGGTCAATAAAACGCCTGTCTTCCTTGTTCAGGACCATCACGGGAGGGATAGGTGCCAGTGCTGCAAGTGAAGAAGCAGACACGCCCTTGAGGTTTTTGAAGCAAGCCTTCGGATCGACGCGGCTAAGGTCAATTCTAAGGAAGTCCTCGCGATTCACCAAGATCGACATGATACACGATGTCGTATCCCGACCTGTTGTCCGATCGACGAAGGTCGAAATGCCGTTGAACAACACATTTTGCAGATTGTCGGACTCGTCGGCTTCAAACAGTTCATGAATGGTTCGAAGGCAAATCTGGTAGCAGACTGAGTCATAGTTTGCCTTCTGCTCTTTCTCTGAGATATGCGTATCTTTGAGTTCGCCGGTCGCAGCAACGAAGCGAACGGATTTAACGGTCGGCAGATCATCAGGCGATGGCAATTGGTATTCGAGCATCAAAGTTTTTGCGTCCGGGGCGTATTCAATTTCATAAGACTTTTCATACATTTCGCTATAATCTGAGGCATCGAGAACCAGCGTCGCGTGCTCTATCACCGCTTGCGGATCGCCATTCGCGACATTCGCGACCAAAGCGTCGACACGTTGATTGGCCTCAGCCTGCGTTTCTAGAAATTCACGTCTTTGCCGCTGCGCAGTTGCTTCAAACTCTGCCTTTTCGGCTGTCCAATTGGCAATCGACTGGTTAAGCTTCCCGGTTTCTCTCTGCTCGATAGTATGCCAATCGGACCTCTCTCGCTCAAATCTCGCTTGAGCATCTGCAATCCGACGCTTTGCCCTACCGAATAATTTGTCGAAGAATGAGATGTCTGGGGGTGTGAATTTGGGCTCGACATGCTTCTTGCGTTGAGGCATGGGCCTTTGGAAGGTCATTGGGCCATCATACGAGCTGTGGTCCTTGAGGGCGTTCCAATTAACGCGGTCATTGACCGCAAGTGTGTGATTTAGAATCCGATGCAGCCCTTCAATCCGCACCGTTGCTTCAGCTGTATATTGCTCGGCCTGATATTTGCTGGCAAACACTTTTAGCTTGCGATGCTGCTCGTCCGCCCTTTCATCCCATTGCTCCATCAGTGAGTCTATTTTGTGCTGAAGCATGAACAGCTCTGGCGCACTTAACTCCTTGTGCACATGGAGCAACTTGTGCCGAAAGTCGATGTACCAACGCAAGATACGCGAGCCGTCTGCGCTAAATTTTGCGGTGAGCTCGCCGCTTTCGATAGCGCTCTGATATTTTGAGCGCCAAGTAACGTCGGCCTCTTTTACCATGAGTCCCAAGTCCCTCCCAAACACCCCGATCTAGCCGACTTTCAGTAAGACTCACAAGCGCTAGCTATGCAACATGCGTAAAAGCTGGCTGACCGAGTTCACCGGTACTCGAAGATCGACCTGAATATTCCAGGCGCGATCACCGACAGCGGATTGACGTCCAGCAGTGGCTTGTTGGCATTGCCCTTGAGCCGGTAGGTGACGCCGATCAGGCCCCGGTCGCGGCCATTGCCGAGCAGCGCGCCGACGATGGGCAATTCGCCGAAGATGCGATTGAGGCCATAGACCGGCATGAACGTGCCGGTCATGTCCATATTGTTGTTCTGGTCGTAGAGCGTGCCCTGGAACGTCGTGCCGATGCGGGGGCCGCGCAGCACGCCATTGGCCAGCTTCAGATAGCCGCTGCCCTTGTCGATCTCGGCGTAGCCGCGTTCGAACTTCACCCGCGACGTGTCCAGCTTGCCCTTGACCGCCTGATTGAGGCTGCGGTTGTCGCCGGCCGGCGTGGTCGAGACGATGGAGGCGAGTTTCGGTTCGTTGACCACGAAAAAGTTGCTGGTGTCGACCTTGCCCTTCAGCGATCCGTCGCTCGGCCCCGCCAGCGCCAGCGTGATCGCTCCGCCTTCCATATGCTCGTAGATGTTGAGGAACCTGAGGATGGCGCCGGCGTCCGCGGACTGCATGTTCAGCGCGCGCCGGCCGGCGCCGGTGGTGTTGCTGATGCTGATCGCAGCGCCCGAACTTGCCGTGGCGCTGACCTTCAGCCCGTTCACCCGCGAACCGGCCGCGCTGTAGTCGAGCTTCAGATTGGACAATTGCTCGTCGTGGAAACCGGTCAACTGTTCGACATCGGCGCTAACGGAAATGGCATCGGAACCGGTGGTTTTGGTGGCGGTGTCGACGTCCGAGGTAAACTGCTTGATGAGCGAGCGTGCATCCAGCGCGTTGCCTGATATGTCGACCGCATAGCCCTTACCGGATCGCTTCACCGACACCGCAACGTCGTCACCCCTGTTCAAGGTGACCTTGCTGAACCGCGCCGACGACAGCGCGCTGTTGACCAGCACGATGCTGCCGTCGATGGAGAAGGTCTTTCCGTCGAGATTAAAGTCGGACAGCGTCGTGGTGTCGCCGGACTTGGTCATGACGAAGGTGACATTGGCGGGAACCCCTGCCCCCTTGCTCCAACCCGCCCAGGGAATGTCCAGCCTGGCATTGGTCAGATCGGCCGAAACGTTCTGGTCGCCGCTGCCGCTCTTGTCGATCGCGACCTTGACCGTTCCGCCAAGCAGCGCCTTCAAACCGGGCATGGCGGCGGCGCGGATCTTGTCGTCGAGCACCAGGGCCACCTTGCGGCTGCGCGCCGGCCCGTCGTCGCCGAGCGGCTCGATCAGATCGAGTTCGGCCGGTATGCCGTTCAGCGACGCCTTGGCAGAGATCACCGCCTTTACAGGGTCGACCGTGATCGAACCGTCGGCATCCGTCACGGTCTGCCCCTCGAAAGGCTTGGCCAACGACATACCGCTGTAGTCGAGCGACACCAGCCAATCGAGCTTCGAGGAGTCGATGCCGGACTGCAGCGGAATATCCGCCTTGACGTGGCCGGTGACGCTGCCCGACAGGTCTTCCGGCAGAATACCGACGTGGCGCATGGCGTTGATCGGCTCGTAGGATGCGAGTTCGGCAACAGCGGATGCGTCGCCAGCAACGTCGATGTCGAGCGCGCCGACGACCGGCGGGCGATTGGCCGCCTCGACCGTCAGCGTGCCGTTGCTGGCCGCCACGGTGCGGCCGCTGGGCATATAGACAGTGCCCGAGGACAGGGAAATATCGACATCGTTGCCGTGGAAGCCGACGACACCAACCGCGTCGCGTATCGGCGGGATGCGGCCGGCGGTGTCGAAGCGCGATCCCTCGATCTGGAAGCGACCGAACACCTCATCGGCGGAAAGCGGCACGCCGTTGCCGAGGCGGCCCGGCACGACCTGGAACTGGAGGTTGGCGTCGACGACGCGGCCGCCGAACAGATTGGCCAGCACCCACAGCCGGGCGTTGCGCGCTGAAAACCACGGCCACAGCTGCTTGACGTGGGAGACCTGCATGTTGTGGATGTTGAACGCAAGATTGATCCCCGGGGCCTTGCCGTCGACGAACGCCACGGCGGCGGTGCCAAGCACCTCTCCGGAGGCAGCGGACCGAAGCGCGATCTGCTCGGCGACCAGTCTGTGGCTCACGGTGTTGTAGACTCCGGCAATCCGGGCAAGGAAGGTGAGCGCGGGCTCAGGCGACTCCGAAGGCGCCAGCGACGAACCGTCGCTGGTCAGGTCATAACGATAGGAGGGTTCCTCGCCCGCCGCTCCGGTTGCCGGCTTCGGCCCGATCGAACCGGCGAAATCGAATGTCGAGCGGCCGGTCTTCAGTAGCAATCTGTCGACCTGGACCTTGTTGCTACCGGCAACCAGCGTCGCATTGACATCGACATCTGCCGGCAGCAGCCCGCGTGTGCCGAGATCGAGGATGGAACCCGTGGATGACAAAGCGGCCGTCAACCGCGATGCATTCACGCCGAACCCCTCCGATCCTGTCAGTTTCAGCGCGACCGCGCCCAACTTGCCGGCAGCGGCCCCCGTGTCACCGGCATCCGCCAGATCGATGCTCGCATCCAGCGCCGTGACCCGGTGCGCCGCGATATCGCGGGTGGCGGAAGCGGCAACGGTAACAGTCCTGCCGTCGACATCCGCCTTGGAGGAAAACCGCATGCCGCCGGTTCCCGACTGCACGACAGTGGCGTCGGTGACCTTGAGGAGCTTGATCGTTCCGGTGTCGGGCAGCACGAATTCGACGTCGCGAAGGTCGATCTGGCGCAGCGAATCCTCGCGCACGGCATCGAGTGCACGGTTGACGTTTGCGAACACCGCAACGGACAGTTTTTCCGGATCGATGAGGCCGTCCGCATTGCGCAGGGCGGCAGTCCAGTCGCCGCCTGACGGCATCGCAGCCACGACGATGCGGGCATCGGAGATCCTGGCGCTGGTCAGCCGAACATCTCCCCACAGCAGCGGAACCAGGCGCACGCCAAAGCGCACGCGGCCGGCATCGGCCATCGGCTTGCCGTCAGCGGTCTTCAGGCTGACGTCACTGACTTGAAGCGCTATGAAACTCGAACTGTCGAGCGTGATGCGGGCAGGCCCGACCGCGACATTGACATCGACACCAGCCAGTTTCTCGAGAGCCGTTTCCGCCTCGGTGCGAAGCCGTTCGGAACCGACGCCGGACGCACCGATGAGATAGACAACGACGGCCGCCAACAAGACGAGACTGGCGAAACCGGCGAATACCCTTGCCAGCATGCGAAAGCCGCGTCCGATCGACGCCTGACCGAGCGGCGGCACGCGGCACGCCGACGGAAAGGTCCCCAGGTCGGTGATCTCATCACGCCTGAACCGGATCTTCTCGTGCTGCGGTTGCTCCTGATCCACGCAATTTTCCGTTGTACGAACTCGATCGTGGACGAATCCCCGCTCGACACTATATCGGTGTGGCTTGGCGCGTAACCACAAACAAGGGCATCGGTATGGCTGACCTCGACGTAGGCGATCTGGCGCCGCAATTCGACCTGCCGCGGGACGGCGGCGGATCAGTCAGCCTTGCCTCATCCCTCGGCAAGCCCACAGTCCTCTATTTCTACCCCCAGGACGACACGACGAGCTGCACGCAAGAGGCAATAAGTTTTTCGCAGTTGAAGCCGGCGTTCGAGAAGGCCGGCGCCGTCGTGATCGGCCTCTCACCTGACAACGCCAAAAAGCACGACAAGTTCAAGTCGAAATACAATCTCACCATCGACCTCGCGGCCGACGAGGAGCGCAAGGTGATCGAGGCCTACCATCTATGGGTCGAGAAATCGATGTATGGCCGCAAATACATGGGTGTCGAGCGCGCGACGTTCCTGATCGGCCGCGACGGGCGGATCGCTGGGATTTGGCGCAAGGTCCGGGTCAAGGGCCATGCCGAGGACGTGCTGGCGGCCGTTCGCGCGCTTTGAGGTCTTGCGGGCACAGCTGACGCGCCTTCCCCACAACCTCATACCCGTCAGACGGTCAATCCCAGGCGGCAAGTTGGCGCCGCAAGCCTTTGTTAACCCTAATAATGTGTAATCAAGCTGTCGTGGTGTCGTAACCGAAAGCTTGGTCCCGTGAACGCAACCGGTCAGTCAGCAGTCTTCGGCAGGCGTAAGGAGCCCCATACGGTCATCATCGCCCGGGGCAACGAGATCAGGCACTTCACGATCCGCCCCTGGCTTGTGGCCTTTATCGGCTCGGCGCTCGCGGCCATTGCCATCGGCTACCTGATGGCCACCTCCTATCTCGTGCTGCGCGACGACCTGATCGGCGCCACCACGGCGCGGCAGGCGCGCATGCAGCAAGCCTATGAAGATCGCATTTCGGCGCTTCGCGCCCAGGTCGACCGCATCACCAGCCGCCAGTTGCTCGACCAGCAATTGATGGAAACCAAGGTCAGCGAACTGCTTGAACGCCAGAGCCAGTTGAGCCAGCGTCACGGCCGGCTTGGCCCGCTGCTCGAACGCGCCGAGAGCGAAGTCGGAACGGCGCCGGCCGAAGATCCGGCAGCGGCGAGCAAGCCGGACAAACGCGCCGAAGTGACCGGCAGCATCATCCCGCCCGCGCAGAATTACGCGGTCGCCAGCCTGAGCGCCGACCTCGGCGCCGGCGACACCAGGCCGTTCTCGCTGTGGTCGACGCGCTCCGATCCGCTGCCCAACGATTCAGCCGCGGATCGTGCCGACAAGCTGTTCGTCTCGATCAACCAGTCGCTGAAATCCATCGAAAGCGACCAGCTCACCCGCATCAGCACGCTTGCCGACAATGCCTACAAGAGCGCCGACGCGATCACCCAGGCGCTTCAAGCGGGCGGACTGCCCGTCGATAGCGATTTCGGCAAGAACGACAGCGATGCCGGCGGACCGCTGATCCCGCTCGACTCCTCGATGATGTTCGACAGCAAGGTCAAGGAGTTGGACGAAGCGCTTGACGCGCTCGACCACCTCAAGAAGGAAGCCCGCCGGCTGCCGCTCACCAATCCCGCGCCGGGTCACCCCGTCACCAGCCCGTTCGGCGTGCGCACCGACCCCATCCTCGGCACCGCCGCTCTGCATTCAGGTATGGATTTCAGGGCGCCGATCGGCATGGCCGCAAAGGTCACGGCACCGGGCGTCGTCACCAAGGCAGGCTGGAACGGCGGCTATGGCCGCATGGTTGAAGTCGACCATGGCAACGGCTTTGCGACGCGCTATGGGCATCTCAGCGAGATCGACGTGACCGTGGGCGAGAAACTGGATGCCGGCGCCGTCATCGGCAAGACCGGCAGCAGCGGCCGCTCGACCGGCCCGCATCTGCACTACGAGGTCCGCCACAATGGCGAAGCGATCGATCCCTTGCGCTTCCTGACTGTCGGCAAGAAGGTCGCCCAGTACCTCTGAGCGTTTTTTGCTCCTGCCCCGCACGGCTGATGGCCATCATGCCGGCACGAGCCACTGCATCCCGTGCCTTTGTCAGTCGGCATTTTCCCGGTGCATCGAGAGGAACGCGGTCACCGCCGAAACCAGGGTGGCGGCACCGACTTTCAAGGCGGCCTCATCGACGCGAAACCTGGCATGGTGAAGCGGAAACACCGATCCGACCGCCTCGTTGCGGATGCCGAGCCGGAAGTAGACCGACGGACGCTTCTCGCTGTAGTAGCCAAAGTCGTCCGCGATGGTCCATCCTGGCGTGTTGAGGACATTGTCGGGCCCGACACAGGCCTTGGCACTGGCGACAATCAGCTCGGTCATCTCGACGTCGTTGACGACGCCGGGTTCGCCCTTGTGGATGTCGAGCTGCACACTGGCGCCATGGGCCGTCGCTATTGCCTCCAGTATCGCACGAACGCGCCGCCAGGCTCGTTCGCGGGTGGCGTCGCTGCCGCTGCGGATAGTCCCTTTCAAGGTGACCTTGCCGGCGATCACGTTGTAGGCGTTGCCGCCATTGATGCCGGTGACGGAAATGACCAGCGGATCGTAGGGATCGATCTCGCGCGAAACGATCTTCTGCAATTCCCCCACCATGGAGCAGGCCACGGCGATCGCATCGATGCCCTCATACGGCTTTGCCGCATGCGCGGCCGAGCCGGTGACGACAACGTCAAATGTATCGCAGGCCAGAGTATACGGACCGGAACTCACGGCGATCTTGCCGGTCGGCGTGTACGGATCGACGTGGACGCAGATAGCGGCGTCGATATCGTCGAGAAGCCCCTCTTCCACCACCCTCTTGCCTCCCGACGGTTCGTCTTCCTCCGCCGGCTGGAAGATCAGACGGACGGTCCCGCCAAAACTGTTCCTTGACTGGTGAAGATGCTCGGCAACCGCAAAGGCCATCGATGCGTGGGCGTCATGGCCGCAGGCATGCATCACGCCTGGGTTCATCGATGCGAATTCGACACCGGATTCCTCCGCGATCGGCAAGGCATCGATGTCGGCGCGAATGGCCAGCTTTCGATTTGACGGCTTGCCGGTGCCGACAATGTCGACCGCCAGGCCAAAGACCGCCACGTCGCGAATGCCGGCAATTCCCTGCCCGGCCAGCATCTGCCTGAGATAACGCTGCGTGTTGACTTCGCGGTTCGAGAGCTCCGGATTGCGGTGCAGATGGCGGCGGATCTCGATCATCCGGTCGAGAATTCCGGCATCGATATCGATCGTGCCGGGAATTGCAGAACCGCCTGCCATGGCCGGATCCTCAGGATTTGACATGGATCTCTCGCGGGAACCTCGTCAGCGTCTCATTGCCGGTTTCGGTGACCAGGATGGTCTCGCTG
This sequence comes from Mesorhizobium sp. Root695, assembly GCF_001428185.1. Lineage (NCBI taxonomy): Bacteria > Pseudomonadati > Pseudomonadota > Alphaproteobacteria > Hyphomicrobiales > Phyllobacteriaceae > Mesorhizobium > Mesorhizobium sp. Root695. The sequence goes on from NZ_LMHO01000045.1 coordinate 197,506, forward strand.
ATCTCGATGCCCCAGCCGTCCATCCACATGCCGAGGATGGAATGAACGACGTTGCCCGGTTCAAGCATAGTCTTGTCGCCCGGCCTGAGGCTGATCGTGTGTTCGCCCCAATCCGGCGGATAGGCGACGCCGATGGAATAGCCGATGCGCGACTCCTTCTTCAGTCCGTAGCGTTGAATGACCTTGCGCCAGGCGCCCTCTACCGCTTCGGCTGATGTTCCCGGCCTGACCGCATCGAGCACCGCGTCCATGCCTTCGATCACTGCTTTGGCCGTATCCGAGACATTTGTCGGCGTTTTGCCGAGTTGCAGGGTTCTTGCCAGCCCGGCGGCATAGCGGCGGCAGACCCCGGCAAGCTCCAGGGCAATCGTCTCGTTTTCCCCGAACCGCCTGTCGCTCCACATGATGTGCGGTGCGGAAGCATTTTCGCCGCCGAGAATTGTCGGCGGCAGCGCGGTGATGTCGCCCGCGAAGTCCGGGCTGCCGGCGATCTGCGCAGCCTGGATGGCGGCGATGGCATCGCACTCGCGAACGCCCGGCGCGATCACTTCGAAGGCCCGTGTGACCGCCGCCTCCGCCAAGGTCGAGGCCTTGCGCAAATAGGCGATCTCGGGCGCCGATTTGACCGCGCGGATCCAGTTCACCAGCAGATCGGCATCATGCCATTTTGCGTTGGGAAGTCCGGCGACGAGCCGGGCGTGCCCTTTCGGCGAGAAATAGTAGGCTTCGAGTTCGATGCCGATGTGTCTGATACCCCAGCCCTTCGCGACGATCCAATTCGCGATCCAGTCCATGGGATGGCGGTCGACGCGCTGGACGTGGTCTTCCGGGAAGCCAACCACGTTTTCCGGCTTCATCCAGGCCGTCAGAAGACCGCCGGCCGCATCCATGGCGCGCCCGATCCAGACCGGCTCGACGTCTTCGACCGGAACGAGCACCACCTGCGGCGTATAGAATGACCAGCCATCATAGCCGGTGATGTAATGCTGGTTGGCAACGTCGTTGACAACAAGGAGCTCGAGACCGCGCCTGGCCATCTCGGTGCGGATCTTGCGCAGCCGCTGCTGGTACTCGTCGCGGGCAAACGGCAATTCAATCATCTTTGCTCCATGCTTTGTCGGATCAACGGTCGCGGGGTTCGCCCACCTTTGAAACGGTTTCGACATGGCGGCAATCAGCCAGGGCGGTGCGTAAGCAGGTCCTGAACCGAATACGCCCTCCGCGGCCTTCTTTTGGAAAAACTCCGCTATCAATTTATTTTTGAATTCCATTTGACTGAATAAATAAGCGGTGCCAAGTTACCCTCTCGAAGGGGTGCACGTCATGGCACTGCGGGGGACCAATCAGGAGTTCGGGCGGCCGTACAACCGGCGCATCGTGCTTGAGTCCATCCGCCTTCATGGACCGATCGCCCGCGGCGAGATCGCCCGGCGCGTCGGACTGACCGTCCAGACGGTATCGACCATCGTTCGCGAACTGGAAGATCAGGGCTACATCCTGTCGCTGCGCGAAGAGCCGAAGGGGCGCGGCCTGCCCCCGGCGACCCTGCGCATCAACCCCGAGGGCGGCTATGCCGTCGGCGTCCACATCACCCCGCTCGGCATCAGTGCCGCCTTGATCAATCTGAGCGGCGACGTGATCGAGAGTAACCATCGCGAAGCTCCGAACGCGGCGCCGGACCATGCCTTCGACCTGATCGGGGCGATGGTGATCGAATTGACCAGGCTGCGGGCTGGCGGACGGGTGCTGGGCGTCGGCCTGGCCCTGCCCGGACCGTTCGGCGTCGAATCCATGAGTTTTGTCGGCCCGACCACCATGACCGGCTGGAAGGATGTGGCGCTGCGCGAGCGGCTGGCGGCATCGACCGGATTGCCGGCCTTCTTTGAAACCGACATGGCGGCAGCGGCCATGGGCGAGCGCCTCTACGGCCTCGGCGCCCAGTTTTCCGAATACTACTATCTCTATTTTGGCGTCGGCCTTGGCGGTGTCATGGTTCATGACGGCGGCGCCTTGCGCGGTGCCTGGGGAAATGCCGGCGAGATCGGACACATTCCCGTCGTTCCCGGCGGCGAGGCTTGCCCGTGCGGCAACAGCGGCTGCCTCGAAAGATACCTCTCACTCGAGGCGCTCCGGCGCTGGAACGGCAGCGAAGCCGACTGGGTGGCCGAAGTCGGCCCGATCTTCCACAATGCCGTCGCCATCATCGAGAACCTCTTCGACCCGGAGACGGTCATCCTCGGCGGGCTGGCATCCACCGATCTGCTCGAACGGCTGGCTGGTTCGGCCAGAGGCCTGCACAACTCCGTTTCCGCACGGAAGGACCGCACGACACCTCGAATCATCGTCGCGCGCGGCGGGCAACATTCGGTGTTGCGCGGCGCCGCCGCCCTTGCGGTTTCCGGGGTGCTGTCGCCCCGCTTCGGGCAGATGTTCGCCGCCGAACGCGAGCGCGAGCGCGACCTTCTCAAAGGCAAGGAGATTGCGGCATGAACGAACCCCTGCTGGTGCTCGACAACGTCACCAAGAACTATGGCGCGATCGAAGCGCTCAAGGGGATCAGCTTCTCGATCGGCAAGGGCGAGGTCGTGGCGCTGCTGGGCGACAACGGCGCCGGCAAATCGACACTGGTCAAGATCATCGCTGGCGGACTGGAGCCGACCTCGGGCCGCATGCTGTTCGAGGGCAAGGACTTTCTTGCCCGATCGCCCGCCGAGGCCAAGGCGGCGGGCATAGAGACCGTCTACCAGGACCTGTCTTTGTGCACCAATGTCGACGTGGTCGCCAATTTCTTCATGGGCCGCGAGATCACCAGGAAGGTTTTCGGCATTCCCGTGCTCGACGAGCGCGCCATGGAAGCCGTCGTCGAAAAGGCGCTGGCCAGTGCCGGCACCCGCATTCCCTCGCTGCGCACCAATGTCGAGCATCTTTCGGGCGGCCAGCGGCAGGCCATCGAGCTCAACCGGTTCGTGCACTGGGGCGGCAAGCTGGTGCTGCTCGACGAACCGTTCGCAGCGCTTGGCGTCGAACAGACACGGCGCGGCCTCGACATGATCCGCCAGGTGGCGAACCAGGGCATCGGCGTCGTCATCATCACCCATATCATGCAGCAGGCCTTCCAGGTCGCCGACCGGATCGTGGTGATCCGGCAAGGCGTCGTGGCCGGCGATGTCGCACGCAACAAAACAAGTCCCGATGCGGTGATCAACATGATCACCGGTGAAACGCTTGCCGGTGCCGGACCGACAGGCTGAGGGACAAAAGAGGGGTCCGGCTTAAGAGGAGCGAACGACATGAAGCGAATACTTCTTGCTGTCTTCGGTATCCTTGCACTGGCCTTTGCCACGCTCACGCCGGCATTCGCCCAGTCCAAGGGTATCGTCTACTATATGGTACCGACCCTGCTGGATGAGTTCCAGACCGGCTCGGTGAGCGCGCTGGAACTGTTCCTGAAGCAGACCGGCTACGAGATGAAGACGCTGAACGCCGACAACAAGACCGACGCCCAGCAATCACAAATGAACGACGTCATCGCGCTGAAACCGGCGGCCATCATCCTGGCGGCGGTCGACTTCAATGCGCTGAAACCATCCATCGAAGCCGCTCGCGCGGCCGGCATCCCGGTGGTCGAGTTCGACCGCCAGATCACGTCGACGCCATCCGACTTCACCTCTGTCGCCGGAACGGTCGAGATCGGCTACGTCGCCGCCGACCAGGCCGAGAAGCTGCTGAAAGCGAAGAACGGCTCGGTGAAGGGCAAGGTGCTGCAGGTGCTCGGCGACCCGGGCGATCCCTATACGCTCGACATCCAGAAGGGCTTTGAGGAGAAGATGAAGGCGTTTCCGGACGTCAAGATCATCTCGCTTCCCGCCATGCAGTGGGAGGCCAGCAATGCCGGCACCATCGTTGCCGACCAGATGCTGGCGAACCCCGACATCGACCTGATCTTCAGCCATGCCGCCCACCTCTCGGTCGCTGCCGTCGCCTCGCTCGAGGCCGCCGGCAAGAAGCCGGGCGACGTCATGCTGATGAGCTCGAACGGCGCTCCGGTCGGCCTCGACCTGATCCGCAAGGGCTGGCTCAACGTCGAAGTCGAGCAGCCGCTCTACGCGCAGGCCGCGGCTGTCGCCATGTTCATGGACAAGATCGCCAAGAAGGAAGAGATCAAGCCCGGCGAATACGACGTGCTCGGCCTGAAATCGACCGTGACCAAGGAAGCCTGGGGCCCGAACATCAAGATCCCAGGCGCCGCCATCACCAAGGAAAATGTCGACAATCCGGCCTTCTGGGGCAACCAGAAGCCGCCGACGGACACCGTCAAATCAGTCGAATAGTCACGTCGCAGAAAACGCTCCGGGCCATCTCGGCCCGGAGCCAATTCTCCAATTCCAACCCGCGCATGATCTCTCGAAAAATCGAGTTTGGATCACGCGCCAGCCGGATCAGCCCATGAACCCCCGCACACGCCGCGCCCTGGAGTTCGTCCTCGACAACCTCGTCTGGTTCATGCTGCTGTTCGTGCTCGTGGTCTTCTCCATCTTCGTCCCGAACTATTTTCAACTTGGCATCTTCGCCAACATCATCGAGGCCTCCAGCGTGCTGGGCGTCATGTCGATCGGCCTGGCGCTGGTGATCATCGCCGGTCACATGGACCTGTCGGTCGAATCGGTGGCGGCGCTCAGCGCCATGGCGGTCGGCATCCTGTTCTGCTCGTCCGGAATAGGGCTTGGCGTTCAGTTGTATCCGGAATGGCTGATGGTTCCGGTGTCGCTGCTGCTGGCGCTGGCCGTCGGCGGCCTCATCGGCGCCTTCAACGGCTATCTGGTGGTCAAGGTGAAGATGAGCGCCTTCATCATCACGCTGGCGTCCTACATCTGGGTGCGCGGCCTCGTGCTGGTCATTTCGGGCGGCCGCTCGGCGCAGGACCTGGCGCCGGCCATCCGCTGGTTCGGCATCCAGCGCCTTATCGGTCTGCCGCTCACCGCCTGGATCGCGGTTGGCTGTTTCGTCGTCTTTTCGCTGATCATGGCCAAGACGCCGTTCGGCCGGCATCTCGTCATGATCGGCGGCAACGAGACGGCAACCTTCCGCGCCGGCATAAGGGTGAACCGCAATCTCATCATCGCTTTCGTTCTCGCCGGCTCAATCGCCGGCCTCGCCGGCTGGCTGCTGGCGATCCGCACCTCGGGTGCCACCGCCAATCTCGGCGTCGGCCTTTTGTTCAACGCCTTCGCCGCCGTCGTCATCGGTGGCGTCAGCCTCAAAGGCGGCGTCGGCACCCTGCCCGGCGTCTATGCCGGCGTCCTGCTGCTCTCGGCCATCAACACGGCGATCAACCTGATGGGCCTGCCGGCCAATTTCACCCAGGTGATCCACGGTCTGCTGGTGCTGGCCGCCGTGCTGCTCGACGCTTTCAAGCAAACCATCCGCCAAAGGCTCGCATGACAGGACGGCTCGCATGACCGGACGACTGAAAGACAAGGTAGCGCTGATCGTCGGCAGCGCCCGCGGCATCGGCAAGGGCATCGCGCTACGCTTCGCCGAAGAGGGTGCAAGGCTGGTGCTCGCCGACACGGAGGTCGAGGCCGGGCAAGCGACCGCGGACGAAATGGGCGTCCCCTTCATCCGCACCGACATCTCGCAAATGAGCGATGCCGAGGCCGCCGTGGCGCTCGCGCTCAAGCTCCATGGCCGCCTCGACATCATCGTCCAGAATGCCGGCATCTATCCCTGGCAGTTGATCGAGAACACCAGCGCCGACGACTGGGACCGTGTCATGGCGGTCAATCTGCGCGGCACCTTCAATGCCAGCCGCGCGGCCCTGGTGCCGATGAAGGCGCAAGGTTTTGGCCGCATGCTCTACACCTCCTCCATCACCGGCCCGCATGTCACCAGCCCCGGCCATGGCCACTATTCGGCCAGCAAGGCCGGCATCAACGGCTTCATCCGTGCCGCGGCGCTGGAATTCTCCGGTTACGGCATCACCGTCAACGGTGTCGAGCCCGGCAACATCCTCACCGAGGCCATCGAGATGCATCGGGGCGCGGCCTATATCAAGAACATGGAGGACTCGATCCCACTCGGCCGCCTCGGCAGCCCGCGCGACGTGGCCAACGCCTTCCTGTTCCTCGCCTCCGACGATGCCAGCTACATCACCGGCACGACCATAATCGTCGACGGCGGCCAGCTGCTGCCGGAAGGCAACGACTTCCGGCTCCTGCCGCCTTGACCGTTGCAGGGATGGCGACGGACCGCTGAGTCTCCTGACGAGGAGCGAGAATGAGAGCCGTAGTTCAAGCGACAGATTCATCGCCCACGCATTAGTTGCCAACATTCCCCCACAAGTTGCAGCGGAACAACTTCGCGTCTCAAAGGTTGTTCACCAAGTGCTGATCAAGGGGGATGTTTGCCAATGGCCAACGACATCAGAACCAGCCGGCGGAGGGCGGTTTCCACCACTCTCCGGCCGAGATCGTGGCACATTGCTGGCCGAGGGTTATCCCGAAGCCGCCGAGCTGTTGAACTCCAAAAACATCCATGCCGACCTGCGCCGGGTTTGTGAGGCAGCGGCTGATGGATAGCCAGGCACTCCATACCGTGGGCTTCGCCATTGACGCGGCCGTGGGATGGATTGTGTGACTGGAATGGTGGGCGATGACGGGCTCGAACCGCCGACATCTTCGGTGTAAACTTTTTACCCCCTTCTGAAAGGCGCAGCGCGCTGGGAATAGAGCCCTTCGTAAAAGGGCGTTTTCGGCACCATGTTCATCCTGTGTTCTTCATTGCAGGTTCAGGCGTGCCAGAGGGAACTTCGTAAATTCCCAATTCCAAAGCACTGGCGGCCTTGCGGAGGTGCATTGGGCTGTACCTCGCATACACGCGGTACGTAATTGCGATGTTGCTGTGCCCTAGATATTGACTGATCTCAGGGATAGGAACGCCCGCCTCTGCCATCCAAACAGCGGCGGTGTGCCTGAAGACATGCGGTGAGACATCCTGAAGCCCGGCCTTCGTCGCGGCCGTTTCGATGGCCTTCTTTACCGACTTGATGCGGTCGCCGGCCCATTCCACCACATGGTCACTCAGGGCGCCTTTTCTGGCCTCCTGTAGCGCGACAAGGAGCGTGTTGTTGATCGGCGGGTTTGCTCGCCCTTTCTGGTTCTGTGTGTTGTCCGGATCGGTGAGGTAGATCACGCGCCGCTGGAGGTCGACACGATCCCAAGTCAGTTCCAGAAGGGCCGATATGCGCGCCGCCGTGCCAAGCATGAGATGAATGACCAATTTGACATGTGGCAGCGTGGCGGCGGCTAGGATGCGCTTTGCCTCGTCTCGCGTGAGGTACCTGTCTTTAGGCGCCGGCTTCTTTGGGCGTTCGATCTCCGGCGCAAAACCGATGAGCCGTTTCTTAAGGGCCCATACGAGCACCGTCCGCAGGTGGCCCAACTCGGTGTGTATGGCACCATCGGAACGGCCCAGCTTGCGCCGTGCAGCGGTGTAGGCGTCGCATTCGGCCTTGGTGATGTCCTCGCCGTCCCTATGCCCGAAGTGCGGCAGGATGGCTTTGCCTGTGAAGCTCATGGTCGTGGCGATGGACTTCGCCGCCTTATCCAGCCGGTACGCTTCCCATAGGTCCGCGACCTTGCGGCCTTGCGGCCTGGTTAGCTCCGCATAGACGGCCGGCGCAAGGCGTTGAGCCTCGCGCGGGTCACTGGTGCCGAGGGAATGGCGGTGACGTTTTCCGTCCCTGTAGAAGGCAATGGCGAGACCACCCCTAAGCCGTGTGATGCTCCAGTCCGACATTCGTAAGCCTCCACATCCTCACCTCTGATTCGCAGCAACTTACCTCCCAATTTGAATGAAGGTAAATCGCCCGCGGCGATCAGGTTGCGGACATGGCGCTCTGAGCAAAGCCAGAGATCGGCAACCATCTTCGGGGTCATAGCGCGAGGAAGGGTCATTGCCGCCCCCCGCTGGCCTTAGTTCTTAGCCACTGGTCGAGCTCGGAACGGAAGGCGACATACCGGTCCGAGGGCCGGTAAATCGGGCAACGGGGATCATTCGCCAGTTCGTAAACGAGGCTTTCAGAGCAGCCGAGGTACTGAGCTATCCGCCGCGCGGTCCATATCTTGTCGTCCCTCATGCCGCGCTGCCTCCAGGCCTCGAGCTTGGTCGTTGCCTGGCAATCTCGGCGCGGACGGCGTTCCAGAATTCCTCCGACAGGCGTTGCCTCTCGATCGGAAGAATCCCCAGTTGGCTAAAGCGGTCCTGAAGATCGTCGTCGACTTGAATGGCATATGCATCAGCCTGCTTCGAACTACGATGACCCAACCATCTTTGAGCCGTTTCGCGAATCTTTCCGAGCTGCTTTCCAGGCGGAAAGGTTATCAGCCGGCAAGTCGGGGTCCACTCGAAGAGAGGAAGGTTTTTGTACCGGTCGATCATCCAACCCTCCTTTTTTCGATCGCAAAATCATCGGCCTCAAGATTGCTACTATCCAAGGGCGGCTTTCGACCGGAGGGAGAAAGTTCTTTGGCCTCGCAGAGGCCCCCGCCCGTAGCGCCGACGGCAGCGACTAGCGAAGCGACGTCGCTCCTCTCTTCCTCTACTTCTCTAGACTCTGAACTCTGGTATGCATTTGCATCAAACTCTGTTTGATTTTGCTCTCTTTTTTCCCAACGTTGTTCAGCATTTTTGCTGCGCTTATCGCTCACATTTTTGCGGTGATCGATTTCGGATTGAACCAGGTCTGACCACAGCCCCCCGTCGTCGCTCCGGATGATTCGACCGTCATTTAGGAAGATGCCAATCGTGCGCGCGAAGGTGCGCGAGTTACATCCGCAAAGGCGCGCCAAGCGCGAATGATCTTCTGCGATTGGCTCGCCGCGCTGGTGCATGTGGGCAATGAGATTGATCAGGATGCCAGATTCCGTAGCCTTAAGGTCCCGCGTCCATGCGATCCAGTCGGCCACAAAGAAACGCAACCAAGGTGCCGACCGCCGCGCGCTCATGCAGTGCGCACCATCCGCGCATGCGCGTTGAGCAGCCGTTCGGCCGTCTCTGCCATGTCTCGGGCCTTGTCGATCTCTGCGGGCCTTGGCGACAGCCCACATCCCTCCTGCGCAGCTTCCCGCTGCCGTAGGAGCGCGTCAAGTCTGGCGCGGGCTCCGTCAGCTTGAATGAACAACCGTGCGAGCTCGTCGGCGTTGTCCATCACGCGGCCTCCGCGTCTCGCTCGGCAATGCGAGCGTTGATCCACGCATCAATTTCCGAGTCGACGAAGCCTTTCCGTTTGGGCGTGATTTGGATGGTGCGAGGGAATTTGCGGTCCTGCATCAATTGCAAGATGGTCGACCGGCAAATCCCGACACGTTTGCAGGTTTCTTTGATGGAGAGAATTTGCATTGTTTGCTGCCCATTGTTGTGCAGCCGGGTATAAACAGCGCAGAAATCGATCTGTCCACAACCCCCCGGAATCTTAGCTGTTTACGGAATTTCGAGTAGCCTCCGAGGCTTCAATGTTTTCAGGCTTTATCTGCAGGTTGATTAAATCTCTGTAATATACGCTGTACGAGCAAATAAAAAGCCGCCCCGGAGGGCGGCCTGAATTCTTGGGCCGGGTAGGCAGGGGTTCAATTTCCCCTTACATGCTCGCCGAACCCAACCAGCATTCCAGTCAAATCGATCATCTCGAACCGATATTCGGCACTCTGTTGACCGCAACATTCTTGTATGCGGTCTTTCAATTCCCCGTTGGCGATGGTGCCGTCCAACACCTCCCGGGCCGCTTGAAGACATGCGCGCAGTTGGCCAAAGGTGACGTTGTCGTCCTCACTCATGCGGCTGCCCTGCCCATATCATCCAACCAAGACTCCACGTACTCAATCGACAGGTCGTAGCGTTGCCCGTCGACGCAGATGTTTCGGTCGTTTTCGACAATCATGTAGTCTCCATGGTTGTCGATTGTGTCCCTTCGCCAGTTGGACTTGACGATCCGATAGCCGAGATTGGCAGCGCGGCGTTTAATGCGGGCTTCTCTGTTTTGGTCGTGCATTCGAGATTATCTCCTATTTTTGCGGTTAAGGAGCAGCCCGGCAGCGGCCGCCACGGAATATGATCAAACACCCAACTGCCTGTTGGGCGGCGCGAAGCGCGCGTGTTCGATCTCCGGTAGGGCGCCACAATTGGCATGCGTCGGGCTGCGATCAGATCGCAAGGGGTGCTGCAACTTGCAGGGGAGTGCCCGAGACGCGCGAATGCATATCAGAAAACTCTGCAAAACTCAAGGATCGACGCGCCAACCCGAAAGAGTGACGATCTGGGTACGGCCGCGAGAGCCATTAAAATTGAAGATATCCCATTGGAAGGACGGATCTCTCGCCCGCAGTAGCTTGACGGCCTCGGCAAGATGATACTCAAGCGGGTCTTGCGCTTGCCCTGCCAGGGTGACGCCGGCAGCGCCGGCGCCCGATGCTACAGCCAAAGCACCAAGTATTGAGCGGCGGGATAGTTTCGTGGTATCAAGGCAATCGGTCATTAGAAGCTCCTATCAGCTTGTGGTGACAAGTAGCGGGGAGCTTGTGTCCGCAAGCCCCCGCTGCGAACCTCAGAATCGTTGCATCGTTTGCATATTTTGTCGAGTGGAAATCAATTAATTATACACTTGTGCTATTTTATTGACTTCAGTGTTTCTCGAAATCGCTCGTCAGTTATCGTAATTTGGCGCTCCAGTTCTTTGCGCGCAAACTCTCCTGTATTGTCCCAAGTGGGATTTGAGCAAGGGGGTTTTTATGGAGCAGTTGATAGCAATTGCGACGGTGGTAATCGCCGTCGGCACGGTCAGTCTTTGGTATGTGACTTGGGCACTGGCACGGGAGACCAGAAGGATGGTCGACGCCGGTTCCAGGCCGCACATCGTTGCGACGCTGGACCCAAACCAATGGTCAATGATGCACTTCGATTTGCGAGTGGAGAACACCGGAAACGCGACGGCTTACGACATCAAATTGTCTTTCGACCCGCCGCTTGTGTCTAGCTCCCCAAGGGATCCTGCCGAGCCAGCGCCGCTCGGGACCGTGGACGTCCTCAAGCCCGGGCAAGGTCTCACCAGTTATCTCGCGGAAGCGGGCGTAGTCCTGCCAAACACTTATCGGGTCTCAATCACGTGGAAGCGCGACCCGCAGGCCGCAGTAAGAGAGACCAATTCTTACACGCTCAACATGAACACGATGGAAGGAATCAGCACCCTTGGGACTGATCCGCTGATCCAGATCTCGAATGACGTTAAAAAGTTCACTGAGAACTTTGCGAAGCTCGCAAGCGGGCACCCAAAGCTACAGGTTGATGTCTTCACTTCCGCCGACCGCCTCCATGAGCGACGGCTGATCGAGCGCCGGCGCCGCCAACGGCGTGGGCAACAGCCAGACCGCTAAGCTGGCGCCGCCCCTCATATCATAGGCCGCGCGGTGGCTTGCGGCTTAGAGAGGCGTTCACCGAGGATCCCTTGGCGGCCGCACGGGTCCCGTGGTATTCCACTGGATGAACTCGACTTCCTTGCCGGTCACTTCCCGCACGGCTTTCAGCAGCGCATGGTGCACCGCCTGAAGCGATCGATAATGATCGCAGCTGGGCGATATCAGCGGCTTGACGATGATCTTGTGCAGCGCCTCTGCCGCAGTCAGGAAGCGTTCGATCTCTTCCTGTGAGAGCTGTTTGGAAGATTTGGTCCTGGCCATTTGGCGATCTCCGTTCGTTTGAGGGTCGCCGCAACGGGAGGATTATATTCCTCGCATCGATGCCCGTGGCAAGGGCTATTCGGGCAGGCCAGGATCGTAATGCACAATCGCGTCGAGGATCGTGCGATAGAGGCTGTCCACTTCTTCGTCGATCTCGGCCCGCTTGATGCCTAGCGCCTTCGCATCAGCGATAAGCTTGTGCGTGAGTTCGTCAACGGAGATCACATCGGCCTTCGTCGTCTCGGGGACGTTGTTGGCCAGCCATCGGTCCAGGAAGTTGATTCCGCGTGTGCTCATGCCGCGATAATCTGCGCATCCATATTAGGTTCCGCTCATCTTGACGCAGGCGCCGGCTGCTACAGAATCATCGCATGGGCCAAGGCATCAAAGTCGGCGATACCGTCGCGATCACTGCAACCGTGCGCAAGCGGGTCACGGACGACCGCGTGAGTGTTCTTATCCCTTCCTACGGTCAGCCACACTCCATCGTAGACAGCACGCCGCACATAAGCAGCGGGCAGAAAATCGAGCTGACCGGCGAAGTGGTTCGCGTCGACGATGATACGGTGACGGTAGGCGGCAAGGATCTGGGCATTACGGTAAAACACAGCGCCGTGCGGCTCATCACCAGTTACGTCGCGCCGAAGCGGAAAACGCAGCTTGTCGATAAGGCTTAGCCTTGGGAATGGAATGCTTGGTGAAATGCAGGTTCGCCGCGCCGTTGCTACAGCGGTTTGTGCATCGTCATGCCGTTTGCACCAAACAAGCGACTATAAAATTCGACGGCATATCGATCAGTCATTCCTGCAATGAAATCGCATATTGTTCGACACCTATTTAACTCGTCACCATTTTTATAAACGTCGCGAAAATCTTTCGGCAGTAATCTGTCCCCGCCTTTTTCGTTTATGGCTCCGTATATTTTCTTTATTATGTCTTTCCCTCTGTATTCAACTACTTGCAGTGCAGGCGCTCTTATAACTGCTTCATAAGTGATATTTTTCAATACTTCGACAGTTACAAATGTTTTCAAGTCCAAACGAACGTTGTGGAGTTGTGGATAATCTGAATTTGACTGAACCTCAACACCTTGTATGAATGCCCCCACTAGATTCGATGTGAAAGCCGTTCTAGAGTAACCATCTTCCGCGTACTGCCTTGACCTTTGCTGCGCTTCGACAGAAAAATACATCTTCTTATATTCGTTCGAAGCTCTACGATTCTTCAGAATATCGAGTTGTTCCGTCCCAAAAGTGAACAAGTCGGAAAAGACGTCATGCAATATCTCGTGCACGTCCTTAACGCTAATGCGTGTGACCACGTCTGAGTATTGCTTGCCTAATCGCTTATTGATGGTGCTGACCACCTTTTCGTATATTGCTGGCTCTAAGGCGAATAAGTCGAGAGGACTTAAAAATCCGCTCTTAAAGACATCTTCCAGATCATAAGTTGAATACGCTATATCGTCAGCAATATCGATTATTGAACATTCAACTGTCTTGAACTTTCCCGCGAAGATTCCGCCCAATACCATCTCTTTAATTTTTTTTACGATCTCTTGATCGGCTTCATAGTAACCCTTGAGGACTTCGCCCTGTTTGTCCAATGGTCGGTCTTTGGAGCGGACTGGTATTGGGGAGTCATACTTTAATATCGACGCAAGAGATCGATAAGTCAGGTTCAACCCGCGCCTTTGATCTTGGTCATCGATGAATGCTCGAAGGTCGTTAGGCGAGTTTAACGTTACCTTTTTCTCGAGTCGCGACAGTATTCGGAAAGTCTGTGCGTTACCTTCGAACCCGCCACTATGTTCACGCATGCACTCATCAAGGGCTTCCTCGCCATTGTGACCGAACGGAGGATGCCCAAGATCATGTGCCATCCCAGCGAATTCGACGAGATCTGGAGCTAGCTTTTGGCTTGGGTCGGCAAATAGCTCGTGTGTTGCGTTCAGCCTTATCGCAATGGACTTTGCGATCTGGGCGACCTCTAGCGAATGCGTCAGCCTGTTTCTAAAAAAATCGCCTTCATGGCCGGGGAAGACCTGCGTCTTTCCCTGCAGTCTGCGAAAGCCAGAACTGTGTATGAGGCGCGCATAGTCTCGGCGCCATTCGTCCCGGTACTCTTCCGAATTTGGGGTGTTAAGTATGCGTCCGCAATCGGACTCAGAGTACAACGGACGCATACCCCCCCAGGCGCGCTATTATTTTAGCTTCTCAACGAGCCTACTGTTAGCTGACGAACGCTCTTTCAGCAATGTCCAACTTCCACTTGGGCTTTCTACTGCGGTCTGTAGGGTGCGCAGTTCACGAACCACAGTCCTGTAGACGGGATTTTTGTCGGTAGCAGCGGCAACTGCCGCTTTCCTTCCGGTCGCCATAGTCATGGGCTTTGCCATACCATATCTCCCCTTAGTGCCACGAACTGCTAATGCGTTGTTTTTTGCAAGACAGCGTTTCGCCGATGTCCCAGTTTCATATCGCACAATTGCGAATTGGTTAAGCGTTGCATCTTCTCGGAATCAACGGGGTCAGCTCGTGCAGGTTCCGTCATATCCCAACGCAAATCAACGTTCTATCGTCGCGATGATCGCGATTGTCGCGACATCGCGCCATCATGATAGCGTGTTTCGTTGAATGCTGTATGTGGTCATTGCGCGTTTCTCCGTGGAAATTGTTGTCAAAGTGAACCGCTCCAACCCCTCTCCAAACGCCCCCATCGCCGTCTGCCAGGCCGATCGTCGTACAGCCGGGTGATGGTTGGTCCGCCGGTGCCAGTACATCCGTGGTCAGCGGCGGCGCGCGCCCCCTACCGCCATCTGACGGAGACGCCCACCAGGCGCCGCTGCGTTCGGGTCGCCGGGAGGTATTCTGTGTTCTCGACATCGTCTCGCCACACCGTCGCGAACTTGCCGGCAAACGTGCCGCTCTTGTCCCGTGTCGCTGCAATGACGGCGTCACCAAGGGCCTCAGCCGCGGACCTTGACCGCTACCGCCAGACCGTCGGCGCGAAGGATTGCATCTCCGGTGAGTTTCTTCCGGAATGTCTCGTTGTGCTCCCACGGGCTCACGAAGCCGCTCAGAAGCTTTTCAACTGGATGCTCCGCGCGCTGCTTTCCGCCGCCTGGCAACCGCTGGTAGACGTGCACAGGCAGTGTGGCGATGGTGTCGACCAAGAGCCGGTAACACGCCAGCGTTGTCGGTGAGGTCAGCGCCGTCTCGGCTGACACCGCAACGCCCGTGGACGACAGTGGCACAAGCCACATGTAGTCCGCGTATTGCATCGCCCGCTTTTCGGTTCTGAACCAGTCGAAAATCTTCATGCCTCGGATGTGCAGGCATGCCGGCTGATTTGCTATTGGCTAAAGTCTTGTTGAATCTCGTTAAAACTTGGAAATTCTGCGATTCTCAAAGGGGCAGATAGCGGGGCCCCGCCCAGCGCGAAAAGGTTCATTGAACCATAGGAGCGCTTCGTATTTTCGCGCTAAGGCATTGATTGGAATGGTGGGCGATGACGGGCTCGAACCGCCGACATCTTCGGTGTAAACGAAGCGCTCTACCAACTGAGCTAATCGCCCGCTCCGGGCCGGACCTTTAAGCGGTCGTAACCGGCTTCGCAAGGCCAAATGAGTGCAGGACGCCCTGGTTGGACGCCGGTTTTGCCAACAAAACGCCGGCTGTCAAAAAACCTTCTCCTGTTTGCTGTTATGCTGTCCTGTCACGCTTGACACCCGGTGGCGAACCCCTTATCCAGCGCCCCAACGACGAACACGGCTGACACGTGTTCGCCATGCGCGGGTGTAGCTCAGTTGGTTAGAGTGCCGGCCTGTCACGCCGGAGGTCGCGGGTTCGAGCCCCGTCACTCGCGCCATTTCTCCTAGGGGTATCAAGCCCTTGGCTTCGGAGAAATGTCGACATTGATTGTCAAAAATATTGTCTTGCAAGAGACCTGAGGCCACTCAGGTCCTTTCGGCATGTGCCTACGTCTGGCCTCGCAAGATCACCCACTCGCCAGCAGCGCCTCGACCTCCTGCAGCGTCGGCATCGACGGCGCGGTCCCTGGTCGCGTCACGGAAATGCCGGCGACCGCACAAGCGAAGCGCACCGCTTGCAGCGGTTCCACGCCCCGCGAAAGTGCTGCGGCAAGACCGCCATTGAAGGCATCGCCCGCCCCCGTGGTTTCGACCACCGGTCCCGCACTGACGGCGGGAACATGGTCGGAGCGGTCCTTCGAGTGCAAAAGCGCGCCCTTGTCGCCCAGCGTGACGATGACGGTGCCGACGCCCTTTTCGAGCAGCTTGTCCGCAGCGGCTCGCGCCTCGTCGACAGAGGAGACCTTCATCCCTGTCAGTTCCTCCGTCTCCGTCTCGTTGGGCGTGAGATAGTCGCAGAGCGTGTAGATGCGGTCGGGAATCTTTGCCGCCGGGGCCGGGTTGAGGATCGTCGTCACCCCTGCCCCCCGCGCGATCTCCAGCGCCCGCATGGCTGTTTCGATCGGCTGTTCGAGCTGGGTGACAAAGACGCCGGCACTGCTGATCAGCCCGGCATTGGCCTCGATATCGGCTGGCGAGATCAGCATGGCAGCACCGGGGCTGACGATGATGGCATTGTTGCCGGTGGTCTCCTCGACGAAGATGTAGGCCGCACCAGTGTAGCTTTCCGGCGTATCGATGACGGCATTCTTGACGCCCGCCCGCGCCCAGGTCTGCCTGGCCATGTCGGCGAACGGGTCGACGCCGAGGCGGGTGAGGAAGGTGACATCGGCGCCGAGCTTGCCGGCGGCGACCGCCTGGTTCGAGCCCTTGCCGCCCGGCCCCAGCGTGAAAGATGTGCCAAGGATGGTTTCGCCCATGCGCGGCTGCCGCTGCGCCCTGTAGGCGGTGTCGGCGACGAACACGCCCAGGATGACGACCGGCTTGCCCGAAGCCATGCCGCTACTCCGCATCCGGCGGCACGACGCCCTTGCGGAAGGCGAAGCAGCCATAGAAGCGGCGTTCGCCGGTCTGGATGACGCAATAGGCCTGTTTGGCGCGCTCATAGAAGGCATAGCGCTCGACCGCTATCATCGGCCAGGACTTGCCCTCGGCCTGGTCGACTTCCTTCTGCACCTCTTTCTGCACAGCCGGAATCTCGTCCGGCTTGCCGACAATCTCCATGCGCGCGGCCGAGTCATCGACGAATGTATCCAGCGGGTAGAGCGACAGCACCGCCTTGGCTACCTCGGCGGCCGAGGCATTGATGCGCAGCAGGCGGCCGAGCGCGGTCTGGCGCGCCACCGAATCGGACGGGAAATTGGTGTCGGCGATGATCAGATCATCGCCATGGCCCATCGCCCGCAATGCCTGCAGCACGTCGGCATTGAGCAACGGATTGATGCCTTTGAGCATGATAGTCCTCGTGAGTTGAGATCAGAGACGCTTGCCGGTCTCGGCGTCGAAAAGATGGATCTGGTCGAGCCGCGGCTTCAGGGTCAGCGTGTCGCCGGGTTTGAAGTCGTGGCGCTCGCGAAACAGCGCCACCATCTCGCCGTCGCCGAAGCGCAGGAACACCACCGTTTCCGAGCCGGTCGGCTCGACCACCGAAATCTTCGCCGGCACGCCATCGGGATGGATCTCGAGATGTTCCGGGCGCACGCCATAGACGACGGCCTGGCCGTCCTGCGCGGCATTGCCTGGTGCAATCGGAAACAGCGTGCCTGCAATGTCGACACCGGGCTTGGCGCCCTTGCGCATGACGCCCTTGAGCAGGTTCATCGAAGGCGAACCGATGAAGCCGGCGACAAACAGATTGGCCGGCCGGTCGAACAGCTCCAGCGGCGCGCCGACCTGCTCGATGCGGCCGTCGCGCATGACGACGATCTTGTCGGCCATGGTCATGGCCTCGATCTGGTCATGGGTGACGTAGATGGTGGTGGTCTTCAGCCGCTGGTGCAGTTCCTTGATCTCGGTGCGCATCTGCACGCGCAGCTTGGCGTCCAGATTGGAGAGCGGCTCGTCGAACAGGAACACCTGCGGGTTGCGCACGATGGCGCGGCCCATGGCCACGCGCTGGCGCTGTCCGCCGGAAAGCTGGCGGGGATAGCGCTTCAGATAGGGATTGAGGTCGAGGATGTCGGCGGCGCGCTTGACCCGCTCGGCGACCACGGCCGGATCGGTTTTCCGCAGCTTGAGCGCAAAGGCCATGTTCTGCTCGACCGTCTTGTGCGGATAGAGCGCGTAGTTCTGGAACACCATGGCGATGTCGCGCTTGGCCGGCGGCAGGTGATTGACGACGCGGTCGCCGATGGCGATGGTCCCAGCGGATACGGTCTCCAGCCCGGCCACCATCCTGAGCAGCGTGGACTTGCCGCAACCCGAAGGGCCAACCAGCACCACGAACTGTCCGTCTGCGATATCGACGCTGACTTCATGCAGAACCTTGACCGTTCCGAACGCCTTGGCCACCTTGCTGATTGCGACTTGAGCCATATACTCCCCTTCCGGCTCCACTGGCCGTAGACGCAGAAGCTAACCAAGGCGACCGGTCAGGGCAAGTCGGTCCCTTATAGATAAAAACCCGTTCTCGTTGACACGGCGTTGGGTTGTGAGAATAGTGGCGAGCGCTGGTCCAAAGTCGGCACCCGAACCGTAATCGGAACCTCAATCGACGCAGGGTGGGGTCCTGCCTAGTTCGTTTCCGAACCGGGAGCATCGTTGGCGCTCCGGCGTCCGACAGATGGCCAATTTATTCACACTGATGTTCTGGGAGGAACAGGCGATGAGAACGGGTCTTTACGAGAAACTGGTTCGAGCCGGCGCCACAAGGCGCGACATATTGAAGGGCGCTGCCAGCATGGCCGCAATCGCGGCCGCATCCGGCGCCGGGCTTGGCGCCTTGACGCGTCCGGCTTCCGCGGCAAGCGAACTGCGCACCAAAATCCTGCAGATCCCCGGCGTCGGCAAGGGCCAGCCGACGGACGCCGATTTCCAGAAGGTCGGTGAACTCTGCCTCGAGGCGACCAAGGCGAACGTCAAGGAAGGCGAATTCGCCGGCGTCGAGCTGACCTTCATGGGTCTCAACAACCAGAACCTGCACAATGTGCTGTTCCGCGGCTTCCTGAAGCCCTGGGAGACCTATACCGGCGCCAAGATCAACTGGATCGACCTGGCGCAGGCCGACTACAACGCCCGCCTGCAGCAGTCGATCGCCACCGGCACCGTCGATTTCGACATCATCGAAATGGGCGCACCGTTCGAAGGCGATGTCTGCGGCAAGGGCCTGACGTCGGAAATGCCCGACTGGGTCAAGGAGCAGATCGACATGAAAGATGTCGTGGCCTATCTGCAGCCCCCGGTCGGCACCTGGAACGGCAAGCAATATCGCGTGACCGTCGACGGCGACGCGCACAATTTCAACTACCGCACCGACGTGTTTGCCGATGCCGACCTCGCCAAGGCCTGGAAGGACGGCGGCGGTGAAGGCGAGTGGGGCGTGCCGAAGACCTGGCAGCAGGTCCAGGCGGTCACGAAGTTCCTCAAGGGCAAGAAGCTCAAGGACCAGGACGTCTTTGGCTATCTCGATGCGCCAAAACCCTGGGGCGGTTTCGGCTTCTACTTCCTTGGCAGCCGCGCCAGCGCTTACGCCAAGCACCCCGACGACAAGGCCTGGCTGTTCGACGCCGACACGATGAAGCCGCGCGTCAACAACCCGGCCTGGGTGCGCGCCATCCAGGACGTCATCGACGCACTGCCTTCGGAGCCGGCCGACCAGATCAACGCCGACCCGAACACC
Organism: Mesorhizobium sp. Root695; assembly: GCF_001428185.1. Classification (NCBI taxonomy): domain Bacteria; kingdom Pseudomonadati; phylum Pseudomonadota; class Alphaproteobacteria; order Hyphomicrobiales; family Phyllobacteriaceae; genus Mesorhizobium; species Mesorhizobium sp. Root695. The sequence continues at coordinate 217,004 of NZ_LMHO01000045.1, forward strand.
ACCGCCTTCCAGCAGTTCCTGGCCGGCACCGGCTCGATGGTCACCTGGTGGGGCGACGTCGGCTCCAACGTCAAGACCAACGATTCGTCTGTTGTCGGCGACGTCACCGGCTTCTCGATCCTGCCGGGCTCGGACGATGTCTACAATTCGAAGACCGGAGCCTGGGACAAGCTCGCCAGCGGCCCGAACTATGCGCCCAACTGCGCCTATCTCGGCTGGGGCGTCTATGTCATGGCCCGCGTCGATGCCGACGAGAAGAAAAAGAAGGCGGCCTGGTCCGCCGCCGCCCATCTTGGCGGCAAGGACCTGTCGATCTGGACGGCGATGTATCCCTCGGGCTTCCAGCCGTACCGCAACTCGCATTTCGATATTCCGGAATGGGTGGCGGCCGGCTACGACGAGGCCTTCATCACCTCCTACCTCAAGTCGGAATCCGACAGCTACAATCATCCGAACGCGGCGATCGAGCCACGCATCCCCGGCATCTTCCAGTACTACAGCGCCGCCGAGGACATCCTGGCCAACACCTTCGCCGGCAAGATGAAGGCGCAGGAAGGCGCCGACGCCATTGCTGCGGCCTGGGAGAAGCTGACCGACCAGATCGGCCGCGACAACCAGATCAAGCTCTACAAGGCCTCGCTCGGCATGTAGGCTGGCCCTATGAACCGTGGTCCGGCGGCAACGCCGGACCACTTTAGACCGGCTCCGGCTCCTTGAGAGCCTTCAAACGGGCGAGATTTGTGGCTGACCAGACTTCGACCGCAAGCCAGTGGCCGGCAGATGCCGGCCCTTCCGATCTGATTTCTCCAGGCCGCAAACGGCTCGGCTGGGCGCTGATGTCCGTTGCGACGCTCGGCCTGCTGTCCATGATCGCGCTGGAAATCCTCTACAAGGGCAGCGCCGATACGATCGGCTTCGAGACCTGGCGCCCCGTCGTCTATGCCTATGTGTTGTGGGGCGTGGCGCTCGGCATCGGCCAGGTGCTGACGCGCGGCGAGGACGGCCAGCGCGCCCTGTTCCTGCTGCCGGCGCTGCTGTTCACTATCGCCATGGTGATCTTCCCGACACTGTTTGGTTTCTACATCGCGCTGACCGACTGGAATCTCAGTTCCTTCAGCGGCCGCAGGTTCAACGGGCTCGACAATTTCTGGCAGATGCTGGGCGATCCCTACTACCGCAACGCGCTGTTCAACATGGTGCTCTATGTGCTGGCGGTGGCGGTCGAATATGTGATCGCCTTCGGCCTGGCGCTGTTGCTCAACGCCCAGATCCGGGCGCGAAAATTCTTCCGCGTCGTCTTCCTGATGCCGCTGATGCTGTCGCCCGTCGCGGTGTCGTGGATGATCGGCAAGTCGCTGATGGAATACCGCTTTGGACCGGCCGCAACGCTGGCACGACATCTCGGCTGGGAGAATCCAGCCTTCTTCAGCGATCCCATCACCGCGCGCATCGCGATCATGGTGCTGGACGCCTGGACGTTCATTCCGTTCATGATGATCATGCTGCTGGCCGGGCTGCAGGCGATGTCGCGCGAGGTGCTCGAAGCCGCACGCGTCGACGGCGCCAATGCGTGGCAGACCTTCTGGCAGGTCACCTTCCCGCTGATGCTGCCGGTATCGGTGACGGCGGTGATCCTGCGCATCATCTTCAAGCTGAAGCTTGCCGACATCATTATCACAGTGACCTCGGGCGGTCCGGGCGGTGCCACCGATTCCGTGTCGAGCTTCATCTACCGCGAATATCGCGACCGCTCGAATGTCGGCTACGGAACCATGCTGGCGATGGCCTATCTGGTGATCATCGTCGTGTTCGTCACGTGGCTGTTGAAATTTGCCAACCGCTTCGTGCGCAACGTTAATTGAAGCAAGATGGGTGAATTGAGCCAAGATGAGCGTTCAGACCACCGAATATGTCGCCTCGGAAATCCGCTCGCCGGCGAGCTTCCTCGCCAGCCGCGTCTTCATCTATGGGGCGCTGGCCTTCTGGGCATTCATCTGCCTGTTCCCGATTTATTGGACGATCACGACCTCGTTCAAGACCGCGGTTGACGTTACCCAGGGCCATCTCATCCCCTTCGTCGACTTCCAGCCGGACTGGAAGGGCTGGCGCTCACTCGGCCTGTCGCCGGACTCGATCTTCCAGACCTCGACGGTGCGCGAGGAGTTCCTCAAGCGCTTCATGAATTCGGTGATCACCTCGGTCGGCGCATCGAGCCTCGCCATCGTCATCGGCAGCCTCGCCGCCTACGGGCTCACCCGCTACCGCTACCATTTCGCCTGGTTCAAGAACGAAGACATCTCGTTCTTCTTCCTGTCGCAGCTGATACTGCCGCCGGTGGTGCTGGCGCTGCCCTTCCTGGTGCTCTACCGCGAAGTCGGCCTGCTCGACACGCGCGTTGGGCTGATCCTGCTCTACACGCTGATGGTGCTGCCGATCGTCATCTGGATCATGCGCGACCAGTTCAACTCGATCCCGGTCGAGCTCGAGGAAGCCGCGCTCGTCGACGGATTGTCGATCTGGGGCGCCTTCTTCCGCATCGTCATGCCGATCGCGCTGCCTGGCATGGTCGCCGCCTTCATCCTGGCGATGGTGCTGTGCTGGAACGAGTATTTCTTCGCCGCCCTTCTGACCTCGACCGACGCCAAGACCATCCCGGTCATGGTGGCGAGCCAGACCGGCTCGCAAGGCATCAACTGGTGGTCGATGGCAGCGCTCGCGACTGCTGCCATCGCGCCTCTCGCCGTCATCGGCATCGCGCTCGAACGCTATCTGATCATGGGCATGACCGCGGGAGCGGTGAAGTAGCAGGGCCAGCCTTCCTTCTCCCGGAAGGGGAGCGGGAAAGAACCGCGCTAAAGCGTGTCGCGTCTGAATGGATTCAGACGACCCGCTTTAGGTCTTTGTTTTGATGCATGTCGTTCTCCCAAAACCGAGGTCACTTTTGGGCGACATGCATTAGCCCCTCAGGATCGTGCGCAGGTGATCCATGATCATGGCCACACCCTTTTGCCCGAGTTCCGCCGATGCATCCTTGGCGCTCGCCGTATACCAGCTCTTGTTGTCTTCGAAGTGCGTGGCATCCACCGCTTCGGGACATAGCGCCAGCATCAGCGAGGTCTCGCCAATGCCGGCATGATCGAACGGGTACCTGCCGTTCATGTCAGCCGACATCAGCGGATGCACCTGCACCCAATTGAAGAAATTTTCACCCGCAGCGTGTCCCGAATAGTAGTCGGCCATCGTCTGAGAGCCCCACCAACCCTCGCCGCGTTCCTTCTCGAGAAAGCGGAAGATCGCCTGGCGACCGGCGGTCTTGAACGCCAGATCGGTCGGCATGCCGGCGGCGAAATTCTCGGTTTGGTGGTGGATGATTGCGTGGATGTTGCGAAATCCGATGCGCAGCAGGCTGTAGAACAGCTCCTCGCCGAACGCCGCCAGCGCATTGCCGCCGACCTGCACCGAGCCGCTGCCTTCCGGCGGCGCTACCGCGTAGCTGGCCGCCCCATAGTAGAAAGGCGGCAAGATGACGACGTCCTTCTCCTTTTCGAACAGCTCCAGCGCCTTGACGACGGCCAGCGTGTCCATGCCGACGGCCATGTGCTCGCCGTGGTATTCGAGTACTCCAAGCGGCAGTGCGACCGGCCAGTTCTTGGCGATCGCCTTGCGGATCTGGTGCGGCAGCATCAATTCGTAGCGCATGATCTATTCCATGTTGGTGTGGCGGGCGCGCATCGCTTCCGGCGATGCGCCGATCAAATCCTTGAGCTTCAGCACCATCACTTCGAACAGCAGGAACAGCGCGCCTTCGAACACCGAGCCCATCGGCAGGACCGACGTCTTCTGCGCCCCCTGATCGTTGGCCATGGTCTGCGCGGGGATGAGCAGCGTGAAATCGGCGCGCTTTGCCGCACGGCTTTCGGCCTGGGCCGTCAGCAGCAGGTTGGTCGCGCCGGCGTCGTGCGCGACCTGCATGAGGGTCAGCACGGTCGAGGTTTCTCCCGGCCCGGAGCTGGCCAGGAAGACATCCCCCGGTCCCAAGGGCGGCGTGGTCATGTCGCCGACCACGGCGACCGGCAGGCCCAAATGGTAGAGCCGCATGGCAAAACCCTTGACCTGCAGGGCCTCGCGGCCGCAGCCATAGACGACGATCTGCCTGGCGCCGGCCAGCCTCTTGCAGGCGGCGTCGATCCGGCTCTCGTCGACCCGCGCCAGCACGCCGCCGAGCTCGTCAAGCGCCGTCTCGAACAGGTTTTTGCTCTTGTCGCTCACCGCAACCCTGCCATGAAAATCACCCTGGGATTTGCCGCTCTTGCTGCCACGAACAGCTTGATTTTGCTCATGCTAGCAACCGCGAAAATGCGTGTCCAACGCTCCGCGATGCTTTTGCCTGATCACAGGCATGATAGTGTATGTGAGACAAATCAAGCGAGGCAAACGGCAGGATATGAAGACACGGCATTTCGACCGCATCGGCAATGGCGGTATCAGTTTCACCGAACTCGGCTTCGGCACGGCGCCGCTTGGCAACCTCTATCGTGCCGTCTCGGACGAGGACGCCAATGCCACGCTGGAGGCCGCCTGGGCGACCGGCTGCCGCTACTACGACACCGCGCCGCTCTACGGGCTTGGCCTGTCGGAAACGCGGCTCAACCCGTTCCTGCGCGGCAAGAAGCGCGACGACTATGTGCTGTCGAGCAAGGTCGGCCGCATCATGCGGGCCTGCCCGCCGGAAGAGCGCACGGGCATCGGCAAGTTCTTCGGCACGCCATCGCGCCGCGAGGTGTACGACTACAGCTATGACGGCGTCATGCGCTCGTTTGAAGCCTCGCTCGAGCGCCTCGGCGTCGACCGTATCGACATCCTCTTCGTGCATGATGTTGACATCTTCACCCATGGCAGCAAGGAAGCGTCCGACCAGCGCATCGAGGAGTTCATGCGCTCCGGCTACTACGGCTTGCTCTCGCTCCGCGACCAAGGCGTGATCAAGGCGTTCGGTGGCGGCATCAATGAGTGGCAGGTTGCGCAGACGCTGGCCGAGCGCGGCGACTTCGACCTGTTCCTGCTGGCCGGGCGCTATACGCTGCTGGAACAGGAGGCGCTGACGTCCTTCCTGCCGCTCTGCCAGGCACGCGGCATCGGTATCGTTCTGGGCGGACCCTACAACTCCGGCATCCTCGCAACAGGGCCGAAGCCGGGCGCCTACTACAACTACTCCGAAGCACCGAAGGACATCCTCGACCGCGTCGCCGGCATCGAGAGCGTCTGCAAGCGCCATGGCGTGCGACTGATCGAGGCCGCCCTACAATTCCCATTGCTGCATCCGTCGGTCGTCTCGGTGATCCCCGGCGGCCAGCGGCCGAGCGAAGTCGAGAGCAACCGCTCGCTGCTCGATGCGAAACTGCCCGCGGCGCTTTGGGCCGATCTCAAGAAGGAGGGCCTTATGCACCCTGAAGCGCCGACCGCATAACTCGACCGCCATCGCGTCGGCGTCGGACACAAAAATGAAAAGCCGGGCAAGCCCGGCTTTTCTGGTCCCTGAAAAGAAAAAGGCGTTTAGTTGACTGCGTCCTTGAGGCCCTTGCCAGCCGAGAACTTCGGCACGGTGCGTGCCGGAATCTTCACTTCGGCGCCGGTCTGAGGATTGCGGCCGGTCGACGCCGCACGCTTTGACACGGTGAAATTGCCAAAGCCGACAAGCCGGACATCGCCGCCCTTCTTCAGTTCGCCGGTGATCACGGAAAATACCGCATCGACCGCCGACTGCGCGTCACCCTTCGAAATGCTCGCGGCGTCGGCGACAGCGGACACCAGTTCGTTCTTGTTCATAAAAATTCCCTTCCATGAGAACACCGGAACTATCGACTCATCCGGCAGGAAAGGGACTTTAGAAAGAAGCGTTCCCGCAACCAAGTCGAAAAGGCAGAAAAAAGGCGGAAAAAGCCCGGAAATGCTGGGTTTTTCACATGAAAAAGCCGGGCGCTAGGCCCGGCTCTCTGTTTGTGCACTGCAACCTTGGCGAAAACCAACGCATGGCCCCGAAAACCGTAGCCGGTTTTCGGAAAAGACCATGCGCAAGTCCAAGGCGTTAGAGCGTTCATTGCGTCCAAGTGGACGCGCGACGCTTAATGCGCAAGCGACTTTCCAGCGTCGTCGGCAGTGTCTGTCGCGGCCGGCGGATTGACCGGTTCGACCCATTCGATCGGCTCCGGCATACGCACCAGCGCGTGGCGCAACACCTCACCGACCCGTGAGACCGGAATGATCTCCATGCCGTTCTTCACGTTGTCCGGAATCTCCGCCAGATCCTTGGCATTGTCTTCCGGGATCAGCACCTTCTTGATGCCGCCGCGCAGTGCGGCAAGCAGCTTCTCCTTGAGCCCACCGATCGGCAAGATGCGGCCGCGAAGCGTTATCTCGCCAGTCATCGCCACATCTGCCCGGACCGGAATACCCGTTAGTACCGACACAATGGCTGTCGCCATGGCAGCACCTGCGGACGGGCCGTCCTTCGGCGTTGCGCCTTCCGGCAAGTGCACGTGGATGTCGCGCTTGTCGAACAGCGGCGGCTCGATGCCGAAATCGACGGCGCGCGAGCGGACATAGGAGGCCGCCGCCGAAATCGATTCCTTCATCACGTCGCGCAGATTGCCGGTCACCGTCATGCGGCCCTTGCCGGGCATCATGACGCCTTCGACCGTCAGCAGCTCGCCGCCAACTTCCGTCCAGGCAAGACCTGTAACAACACCGACCTGATCGTCAGCCTCGACCTGACCGAAGCGGAAGCGCTCAACACCGAGGTAGTCGGCGAGGTTCGCCGCCGTGATGTTCACCGTCTTCTTCTTCGTCTTCAGGATCTCGGTCACCGCCTTGCGCCCGAGCTTCATCAGCTCGCGCTCCAGGCTCCTGACGCCCGCTTCACGGGTGTAGGTCTGAACGATGGCGCGGATCGCGTCCTCACCGACGGAAAACTCCTTCGGCTGCAGCGCATGATCGCGGATCACCTTCGGCATCAGGTGCCGCTTGGCGATCTCGATCTTCTCGTCTTCGGTGTAGCCGGCGATACGGATGATCTCCATGCGGTCCATCAAGGGCGCCGGGATGTTCAGCGTATTCGCCGTCGTCACGAACATCACGCTCGACAGATCGTATTCGACCTCGAGGTAGTGGTCCATGAACGTCGAGTTCTGTTCGGGATCGAGCACCTCGAGCAACGCCGACGACGGATCACCACGGAAGTCCTGGCCCATCTTGTCGATCTCGTCGAGCAGGAAGAGCGGGTTGGACTTCTTAGCCTTCTTCATCGACTGGATGACCTTGCCGGGCATCGAGCCGATATAGGTGCGGCGGTGCCCACGGATCTCGGCCTCGTCACGCACACCGCCCAGCGCCATGCGGATGAACTCACGTCCAGTCGCCTTGGCGATCGACTTGCCGAGCGAGGTCTTGCCGACGCCCGGAGGTCCGACGAGGCACAGGATCGGCCCCTTCAGCTTCTTCTGGCGGCTTTGCACGGCGAGATACTCGACGATGCGCTCCTTGACCTTGTCGAGACCGAAATGATCGGTGTCGAGCACGTTCTGCGCGAAAGCCAGGTCCTGCTTGACCTTGGAGTTCTTGCCCCACGGGATCGACAGGATCCAGTCGAGATAGTTGCGCACGACCGTCGATTCAGCCGACATCGGCGACATCGTCCTGAGCTTCTTCAACTCGGCTTCCGCTTTTTCGCGGGCTTCCTTGGAGAGCTTGGTCTTCTTGATGCGCGCCTCGATCTCGGCGGCTTCGTCGCGGCCGTCCTCGCCCTCGCCGAGCTCCTTCTGGATCGCCTTCATCTGCTCGTTGAGGTAGTATTCGCGCTGCGTCTTCTCCATCTGGCGCTTGACGCGCGAGCGGATGCGCTTCTCCACCTGCAGGACGGAGATTTCGGCTTCCATGAAGCCCATCGCCTTTTCCAGCCGCTCCTTGACCGACAGCGTGGCCAGCATTTCCTGCTTTTCAGGGATCTTGATGGCGAGATGCGAGGCAACCGTGTCGGCGAGCTTGGAGTAGTCGTCGATCTGGCTGGCGGCACCCACCACTTCGGGCGAGATCTTCTTGTTCAGCTTGACGTAGTTCTCGAAGTCGGTGACGACCGAACGAGCCAGCGCCTCGACCTCGACCTCTTCCTCTTCCGGCTCGACCAACGCCTTGGCGCTGGCCTCATGGAAGTCGGGACGGTCGGTGAACGAGACGATTTTCGCGCGCGAGGCACCCTCGACCAGAACCTTGACGGTGCCGTCGGGCAGCTTCAGCAATTGCAGCACGTTGGCGAGCGTGCCGATGTCAAAGATGGCATCGGGCTCGGGATCGTCGTCGGCGGCATTCATCTGGGTGGCAAGCAGAATCTGCTTTTCCTGACCCATCACCTCTTCCAGCGCCTTGATCGACTTCTCACGCCCGACGAAGAGCGGAACGATCATGTGCGGGAACACCACGATGTCGCGCAGTGGGAGGACTGCGAAGACGCCGTCGCTGGGAGCCTTGGATACTTTGGCCATTGTCCAACCTTTCATATCGCGACCGCCAATCAGCCAACCGCGAATCCTATATTAACGACCGGGGATCGTTCCGCCTACCACCGTTTGTGACGGGAGTTTTACAGCACAGAAATCGGGCACCACGGCCTTCTCCAATTAGTTGGATGCACTATCCCCAAAGATCAAGGGGCGAGTACAAATCCGCACCTCCAACTTGCCCTGAAGTGACACATTTGCGACGCCAAGACCGGGCCCACCCGCAAAATCCTGGGCGGACAGCAAAACGGCGCCTTGCGGCGCCGTTTCAGAACTTCGCTGCGGGCTCATGTCAGGCGCTGACATTGCCCTTCTTTTCCTTCTGCTCGGAGTAGATGTAGAGCGGCCGGGCGCTGCCGGTCACCACTTCCTCCGAAATCACCACTTCGCGCACGCCTTCGAGTGCGGGAAGCTCGAACATCGTGTCGAGCAGGATCGCTTCCATGATCGAGCGCAGGCCGCGGGCGCCGGTCTTGCGCTCGATGGCGCGCTTGGCGATGGCCGACAGGGCGTTCTCGTGGAAGGTCAGGTCGACATTCTCCATCTCGAACAGCCGCTGGTACTGCTTGACCAGCGCGTTCTTCGGCTCGGTCAGGATCTGGATCAGTGCCGGCTCGTCGAGATCCTCCAGCGTCGCCAGAACCGGCAGACGGCCGACAAACTCGGGGATAAGACCGAACTTCAACAGATCCTCTGGCTCGACCAGACGGAAGACATCGCCGGTGCGGCGATCCTCGGGCGAAGCGACGATGGCGCCGAAGCCGATCGAGGTCTTGCGGCCGCGATCGGAGATGATCTTGTCCAACCCGGCGAAGGCGCCGCCGCAGATGAACAGGATGTTGGCGGTGTCGACCTGCAGAAATTCCTGCTGCGGATGCTTCCTGCCGCCCTGCGGCGGCACGGAGGCGACGGTGCCTTCCATGATCTTCAGCAGCGCCTGCTGCACGCCCTCGCCCGACACGTCGCGGGTGATCGAGGGATTATCGGACTTGCGCGAAATCTTGTCGATTTCGTCGATGTAGACGATGCCGCGCTGGGCCCGCTCGACATTGTAGTCGGCCGACTGCAACAGCTTCAGGATGATGTTTTCGACGTCCTCGCCGACATAACCGGCTTCGGTCAGCGTCGTCGCATCAGCCATGGTGAAGGGCACGTCGATGATGCGGGCCAGCGTCTGCGCAAGCAGCGTCTTGCCGCAACCGGTCGGGCCGATCAGCAGGATGTTGGACTTCGCCAGCTCGACATCGTTGTTCTTGCCGGCGTGCGCGAGGCGCTTGTAGTGGTTGTGGACCGCCACCGACAGCACGCGCTTGGCGTAGGGCTGGCCGATGACGTAGTCGTCGAGAACCTTGAGGATCTCCTGCGGTGTCGGCACGCCCTCGCGTGACTTCACCATCGAGGTCTTGTTCTCCTCGCGGATGATGTCCATGCAGAGCTCGACGCACTCGTCGCAGATGAAGACCGTCGGACCGGCGATCAGCTTGCGCACTTCGTGCTGGCTTTTGCCGCAAAACGAGCAGTAAAGCGTGTTCTTGGAATCGCCGCTGTTGTTGCCGACCTTGCTCATTTTCATGTCCTTTCATGGCCGCCCGCCGATGGTCTGGCTGAAAGGGCGCATACTCTATCTATCGCGGGAATCCGCCGCCGCCAGTGTGTCCCGGCTCCCGCAACGCATTCCGTACGAAACACAAATCAGAAAACGTGGCAATGATTCGCGACAACCCCGCATAAAGCTAAGCCGCCGAAACTCAACATAGCCTTAACGTAGGCAATCCTGTCCCCCGAGGGAACAGCCAATTGTGGCCGAAATGCCGCAAGACGCCCCAAAAGCGCGTAGTGCCGCCAGCCAAATGCCAATAAGCCCTTATGCCACGGCGCCTTCAGGCGGCTCACGCGACGAAATGACCTTGTCGATGAGGCCGAAATCCTTGGCTTCGTCGGCGGTCATGAAATGGTCGCGGTCGAGCGTCCTTTCGATCTCTTCGTAGCTCTTGCCGGTGTGCTTGACGTAGACCTCGTTGAGGCGACGCTTCAGCTTGATGATGTCCTGGGCATGGCGCTCGATGTCGGACGCCTGGCCCTGGAAGCCGCCGGAAGGCTGGTGAACCATGATGCGGGCGTTCGGCGTGGCAAAGCGCATGTCCTTGTGACCGGCGGTCAAGAGCAGCGAACCCATCGAGGCCGCCTGGCCGATGCAGAGCGTCGACACGGCCGGCTTGATGAACTGCATGGTGTCGTAGATCGCCATGCCGGCGGTGACGACGCCGCCCGGGGAATTGATGTAGAGGTTGATTTCCTTCTTCGGATTCTCGGCTTCCAGGAACAAAAGCTGCGCGCAGACCAGCGTCGCCATGCCGTCCTCGACCGGACCGGTGATGAAAATGATGCGCTCCTTGAGGAGACGCGAGAAAATGTCGTAGGCCCGCTCGCCGCGATTGGTCTGCTCGACCACCATCGGAACGAGGTTCATGTAGGTTTCGACGGGGTTCTTCATTCGTTATCTCTTATCTCGCGGTGGGATTCCGGCGCCGGGCATGCTGGCGGATCGGGCAGAATCGGTTCTGGATCGTTATTCCGTAAATAGGATGCCGGCTCATCCTTGTGCAAGGCCGACCCCTCCTAGCCATCTGGGTAAGTCGAATCAAGGTTACATTTCACGGGATTCATCGACCCGTGCCGTGATCGTTCGGCGCTGTCGTCGCCACCGTAGCAATTTCTTAACCGCATCGCTTAACGAAATGCGCCGAAACCGCTTTTCTCCGAGGCAGCTTCCCCTACAATTCAGCGTTGAACTGATGCTAGAGTTCAACACGGGGAGTGCCATGTCTGGGAAAACCGCATGCTTCACCATTGCCGGGCTGGCCATGCTCGGTACGATTTCGCAGACGGCGGCCGGCGGCCGCGCCGTCGAATGCTATGAACCTGTCCGAACGCCTGATGTCTACGACACGGTCTACGAGGACGTGCTGGTCAGCCCGCCCGGCCAGCGGGTCGACTACGTCCCACCCATTTATGGCACGCGCGAACGCGTGGTGATGACCGCTCCGGCTCAGGTGACGTACGAAATCGTGCCTGCCGTCACCCGCACCGTCTACCATACAGTCCGGGTCGATGGCGGCGGCTATTCCTGGGAATGGCGCGTCATCCATGGCCGCAAGGTGCTGTGCAAGATCTGGCACAAGGCGCGCTATCAACGCGTCGCCGAAACCGTCGTGATCCAGCCCGAACGCACGCGCCGTGTCGTCATTCCCGCACAGTACGACAGCATCGCCGAAGAGGTGCTGGTGCGACCGGAGCAAAGGCGCGTCATCGATGTTCCCGCCTCCTACCAGACCGTCGCGCGTCGTGTGCTGGTTCGCGAGGGTTCATCGGGCTGGCGGCGGGTGCATATTCCCAGGCACTGCAATGGATAGCCTCGGCTGGGTTGTTATCGTTTTCGGTGTTGCAGCAGCTTATGTCTTCTTGCGGTACGATCTGTACGACGCCGCCGCATTTAGGTGGAAAAGTGTGTCTGGACCCGACGGATACTACGTCTATGCAGCGTTTTTCGCCTTTCTGACGATCGCGGCGGTAGGGCTCTTCTTTTACGCCGGCGGCTAGCGCTTGTCTCACGAGACTCTGCTCAGGCCACCTCCGCCCGCAGCCATGCCGTCAAGCCGGCGACATCGCCATCGCCGACGGCCGCCGCAACGCGCCGGCCGACCGCCGCGCCGAACTTGTAGCCATGGCCGGAGCAGGCCGAGACGATCAGGCACTTGCCCTTCTCATGCGCCCAAAACTTCTCGTCATCGGTGAAGGTATAGGCGCAGGTGACGACCTCGGTCACCTTGTATTCCTCGATCCGGGCGATCGGTGGTGAAAACAGGTTTCGGATCGCCTCGCCCTCGCCCAGCACCGGCTGACGGTTCCAGTTGGCGTCGCTGGTCGGCACCCTGTGCAGCCCGGACCCGAATTTCATGCCGGCGCCGCCGGAGGGCGGGATCACATAGCCGTCGACCGTGCCGCCGATATCGAGGACGACCGGTGACGCATGCCAGGCGGCCTTGAGGTCGGCCGGCGGTTCGACATAGGCAAGTGCGGTTCGATAGGTCTTCAGCTCGCCGTCCATTTCCGGGAACAGTTTCAACACCCAGGCACCTGCCGTGACGACGATGCGGTCGGCTTGCATGGTCTCGCCGCTTTCGAGCATGACATGGCCGGCCTCGGAGTCGATGGCGGTGACCTTGCTGTGTTCGTAGACATTGGCGCCGTTGGCGCGCAGCCACTTTGCCAGGCTGGAGGCGATCTTGCGGCAATGCAGCGCGCCACCTTCGGTCGAAAAATAGGCATAGCGGAATGAACTGGCCTGCAAAAAGGGCCAGCGTTCCACGGCTGCATCGGGTTCCAGCAATTCGAAGGGAAAATTGCCCTCTTCCAGGCCCTCGCGGTATTCCTCGGCCTCGTCGCCCGGCTCGCGTGAAATGCAGACAAACCCGCGCGCGTCGAGGTGGCTTTCGCCGAGATCGGCCCACATCTCGTCCCAGGCCTGATAGGCCTCGGTGATCAGCCGGCCATAGCCGGTTCCGGCGCGGTAGGCGCGGCGGATGATACGATGGTGGTCACCCGACGCGGCCAGCGGATTGGGGATCGGTCCCTGCTCGACGATCGAAACGCTATGGCCTGCCTTGACCAGCGACCACGCCGTGGAGAGGCCGGCAATGCCCGCGCCGACAACGATCACATTCATCCGTCAAGTCTTTCCGCAGCCGCGCCGCTGGCTCAATTCATTGGGCAGTCAGCCGCCAACATACGGTCTGGAAACAGGCTGGCAAGCCGCGCTATGGGTCTGGCATGAGCAAATTGACGCCACCCGCCCTGGCCTTTGATCCAGCCACTCGCCGGCTGCGGCTTGACCCGCACGAGCCGGCCTTTTTTCAAAATCCTTATGAGGCCTATGCCTTTCTGCACGGCGCATCGAACGCATTCTTCTGGGAAGAATTCGGCTTCTGGTGCTTTGGCGGTTTCGATGACGTCAACCGGCTGCTGCGCGACCGCCGCTTCGGCCGCCAGAACCCGGCTGGCATTCCGGACAGAAGCGGCATCGGCGAGGATCGCAGCCATCTCAGAGCATTCGACGGCATCGAAGCCAATTCGATGCTGGAGCTGGAGCCACCGGTGCACACGCGGCTGAGAACGCTGGTCAACCGTGCCTTCGTCTCGCGCCAGGTCGAACGGCTGCGGCCGCGTGTCGAAGCGCTCGCCAACGACCTGATCGACCGTTTCGAACCGGGCAAGACCGTCGACCTGCTGCCGGCCTTCGCGGCGCCGCTGCCGATCACCATCATCGCCGAAATGCTTGGCGTGCCGGTCGCGATGGGACCTCAACTGCTCGACTGGTCGCACCAGATGGTCGCCATGTACATGCACGGCCGCACGCGCGAGACTGAAGAGACGGCCAACCGCGCCGCGAGCGAATTTGCCGATTTCCTGCGTTTCCATGTCACCGAGCGGCGCGAGAACCCCGGCGACGACCTGCTGTCGCTGCTGATCGCGGCGCAGGAGGACGGCCAGAAACTGTCGGAGGACGAGATGGTGTCCTCGGCGATCCTGCTGCTCAATGCCGGTCATGAAGCGACCGTGCACCAGACCGGCAATGCCGTACGCTCGATCCTGGCGCAAGGGGGCGATGTCAGCCGCTTCTTCGGTTCGCCCGAAGCGACTGCGGCAACGGTCGAGGAATGCCTGCGCTTCGACGCGCCGCTGCACATGTTCACCCGCTACGCCTATCACGAGATCGAGGTCTCGCCCGGCATCGTCGTGCAGCCGGGCCAGACGATCGGGCTGCTGCTTGGCATGGCCAACCATGACCCGCGTGCCTTCGCCGAACCGCAAGCCTTCCAGCCCGGCCGTGCGGACCAGAAGAACGTGTCCTTCGGCGCCGGCATCCATTTCTGCATCGGTGCACCGCTGGCCCGGCTCGAATTGCAGGTATCGCTGAAAACCCTGTTTGAACGGCACCCAAAGCTCCGTCTTGCCGAACAGCCCCGCTTCCGCGACACTTACCACTTCCATGGGCTGGAAACGCTCGCCGTCGGCTTCTGACGATCGCGGGCCTGGGGCTGCGATATGAGACTGTTTTCGATACGGGCGACGTTGTTCGCCCTGGCGCTGGTGCGCGCATCCCCTGACATCGCGGCCGCCCAGCAGCAGCCGGAAAACATCCCATGGCAAAACAGCATGGCCATCGCCCAGAAAATGGCCACGGTTCTGCTGGAGCGGCAGACCGGATCGAAAGGACTGCCGCTAACATCGTTTGCCATCGAGGTCGATCTCAACCTCGATGGTTTTCCGGAGATTTTCGCCTATCGCTATGCGCCCGGCTGTGATGGCACCAACTGCGGGAACTTCCTGTTTGTCCTGGAAGGCGACAGCTACCAGGAGGTTCTCGGCGACATTCCGGGTGCCCGGCTGGTGCCGCAGGACAAGATCGGGCTCAGCGCCTTCAAACGGAACGGTTTTCTCGACATCCAGTCCGACCAGATGACGATCGGCTGGGACGGCAAGCGCTATCTCGACGCGTCCAGCTTTCCAGCTTCGTCGCTCGATGGAGCAGCCTTCCTGGCGGCTTGCCAGAAAAGCAAGTCCAACGAGCAGCCAGCCGATGGCGAAGCCGAGCGCGTGAGCGCTGAATGTCAATGCCAGTTCAATCGCCTTCAGGCGATCGGCTTTACGCAGCCCGATCTCGACATGTACACCGCGTCGCTGGCAGAAAACTTCGAATACCCGACCGGTGAAGAGTGGACGGCGCTGCTGGCCGTCCAGAACAGTGCCAAGGATGTAGCCACCGGCTGCGATGTCGCCAGCGGCAAGAGCCAATGGCCACCGGCCTATTTCAACCATGGCGACCAGCCGCAGCAGAAGCTGGATTTCGACGCTTTCCTCGATGCCTGCCCGGCACAGACCTTCATCCTCACCAACCACAAGATTGGCTCGCCGGACCGGGCGCTCAGCCTCTGCGGCTGCCTTGCCCGCGAGATGCCGACACAGGGCATCAGCCAGGAGGGGCTCGATCTCATGGCGCAGTATTATCGCGAGGAAATCTCCGACGCGGATGTCGAGGCACAGGATGTCGACGTGCTGACCTTCCACGACAAGGCGTCGGAAGCCTGCCTCAGCCAGTTTCCAGCAAAGTGATCAAAGCTTGATCACATACTCCTTGCGAGTCGTTTCAAGCACTTCCCAGCTGCCTTTGAAGCCAGGCCTCAGCACGAAACTGTCGCCGGACTTGACGGTGCGCGCTTGCCCACCGTCCTCCGCGATCACCGAAACGCCGGACAGGATGTGGCAGAACTCCCACTCGTCATAGACGATACGCCATTTGCCGGGAGTCGATTCCCAGATGCCGGCGTAGAGGCCGCCCTCCCGCTCCTCGACATTCCAGGTGCGGAATTTCGGATCGCCCAAGATCAGCCGATCTGGCGCCGGCGCGCCAGATTCAGGCTCGACGCTGTCAGTCGCTATTGTCAGGTAATGCGCGGACAAGACTTGCCTCCTTGAAAGAGCCGGCTCCCCCCACCCCGGCGCTGCGCGCCGACCCTCCCCACAAGGGGGAGGGTAAAAAAAATCAGACCTTGGCGAGCGCCTGTTCGAGGTCGGCGACGATGTCGTTGACGTCCTCGATGCCGATCGACAGCCGTACCGTGTCCGGTCCCGCGCCCGCCTTGACCTTCTGCTCGTCGGAAAGCTGGCGGTGCGTGGTCGAGGCCGGGTGGATGACCAGCGACTTGGTGTCGCCGACATTGGCGAGGTGCGAGAACAGTTCGAGCGCCTCGACAAATTTCACGCCGGCGTCATAACCGCCCTTGAGAGCGAAGGTGAACACGGCGCCGGCGCCAAGCGGCGAGTACTTCTTCTGTAGCGCGTTGTTCTTGTCGCTGGGCAGGCCGGGGTAGTTCACCGAGGCGACCTTGGGATGGTTGGACAGCCAGGCGGCAACCGTCACGGCGTTGTCGCAGTGGCGCTGCATGCGCAGCGGCAAGGTCTCCAGGCCGGTCAGGATGAGGAAGGCGTTGAACGGCGAGATCGCCGGGCCAAGGTCGCGCAGGCCGAGCACACGCGCGGCAATAGCGAAAGCGAAATTGCCGAAGGTTTCGTGCAGGACGAGGCCGCCATATTCGGGGCGCGGTTCCGACAGCATCGGGTATTTGCCCGACTTCGACCAGTCGAAGGTGCCGCCATCGATGATGGCGCCGCCGATCGAATTGCCATGGCCGCCGATAAACTTGGTCAGCGAATGCACGACAATGTCGGCGCCATGCTCGATCGGCCGGATGAGGTAGGGCGAGGCCAGCGTGTTGTCGACGATCAGCGGCAGGCCATGCTTGCGCGCGATGTCACCGATCTTCTCGATGTCGACGAAGGTGCCTCCCGGATTGGCGAGGCTCTCGATGAAGATCGCCTTGGTCCTGTCGTCGATCTGGCTTTCGAAGGTCGAGATGTCATTGGTTTCGGCCCAGCGCACTTCCCAGCCAAAATTCTTGAAGGCATGGCCGAACTGGTTGATCGAGCCGCCATAGAGCTTGTTGGCGGCAACGAAATTGTCGCCAGGCTGCATCAGATTGTGGAACACGATCACCTGCGCGGCATGACCGGAGGCGACCGCAAGGGCCGCCGTGCCGCCTTCGAGGGCCGCCATGCGCTCTTCCAGCACCGCCTGGGTCGGGTTCATGATGCGGGTGTAGATGTTGCCGAAGGCCTTCAGCCCGAACAGCGAGGCGGCATGGTCGGCATCATCGAAGACGAAGGAGGTCGTCTGGTAGATCGGCGTGGCGCGTGCGCCGGTCGCGGGATCTGGCTTGGCGCCGGCGTGGACGGCGAGCGTGTTGAAACCTGGCGTGCGGGTCACTGAAAAACCTCCCTTTTGAAACTCTTGAAATCGCCGGGCATTCTTGGCGAAGCCTGAGCGCGAATGCAAAGAAGAAAATGCCCTTTGGCGAACGATCTGCGGCCGAGGCCTGAGAAAATGAGCTAACCTAGAGCCTTTCACGTTTTGACGGAAGCATAGCCTGCGTTTTGGAAGTAGTTCTTGCATTCGGCTGCCTCGATGGTTTCGACGAGGTGGCCGATGTG